>CAZWZZ010000174.1:0-9685 GCA_964638395.1 uncultured Caldilineaceae bacterium | reverse complement strand
TCCGGCCATAATCAGGGCAAAGCCGAGGGCCTGGATAATGGGCCAGTAGCTTGAGTCGGGACGATGATTAGCATCCGAGGGAATTTTTTCAACGTTTTCTGTTGCGTCAGACATTCTTAACTCCTCCTACACTACACAAAAAAACTACGATCAATGGCCATCACTAAAAAGAGAAGGGCCAGATAGAGCTGCGAAAATTTGTACAACCGTTTACTACAGGCTTTGTCGAAATTACGCCACAGTTTCCAGGCCAGATAAAGAAAGGGCAGGCCCAGGGCGATGGCGACGACGAAATAGACCAGGCTCAACATACCGAAGGTGATCGGCAGCAGGGTCAGGGTGATGAGGAGGATGGTGTACAGAAAAATCTGGTAAGTAGTCTCCCGCTCGCCGACAACAACCGGGAGCATCGGCACCCGGGCCTGGGCATAATCCTTTTTGACCAGCAGGGCCAAAGCCCAGGTATGGGGCGGCGTCCAGAAAAAGATGATGGCGAACAGGTAGAATGCCCCCAGATCGAGCATACCGGTCACGGCGGTCCAGCCGACCAGGGGCGGAATGGCCCCGGCAGCCCCGCCGATGATGATGTTGTGGATCGTCGTGCGTTTGAGGTAGAGGGTGTAGAAAAAGACGTAGTAGAGGATGCCCAACGTACTCAGGGCCGCGCTCAGGGTGTTGACGAAGAGGGCGAAGATAAAGAAGGAGAGCGTACTGAGCGTCAGACCGAAGAGCAGGGTCTCTCCGGGAGAAACCTGGCCGGTCACGGTGGCCCGGCGCGAAGTACGGGACATCAACTGGTCGATGTCGCTATCGACATAACTATTGAGAACACTGGCTCCCCCCGCCGAAAGCGCCCCGCCCAACGTCGTCAGCAAAATCAGCCAGAGCGAGGGCAGGCCCCTGTCGGCGATGAACATGGCCGTAATCGTCGTGACCAGAAGCAGGATCATAATCCAGGGTTTGGTCAGCTTGAAGTAAACTTTGGCCTTTTCCCGAAAGGGCAGGGATGGAGGGGCGGGCGCGGGTGTTGTCGGAATTGTGTGGGCCGTCAGATAAAAATTGGTGGTCAGGATGACCAAACTGCCCCAGATGGTGGCGGTCATCGTCAGGTGCAGGGCGATGATGATGGCCCGGGGTAGGGGCATCAACGCCGTCCAGCCGCCGATGCCGATTTGGGCCAGGTAGAGCAGCCCCAACGCGATTGACCAGCGGGCGATATGGGGCTGGGCGCTGAATTGGCGACAGCTTTTGAGAACGATCGTGCCAATCAACAGGCTGACCAACACCACGCTAAAGCGGTGGAGCAGGTGGATAACCACCAGAGGGTCGGTGGTCAGCGGCAGTAAGTCGCCCTGGCAGAGCGGCCAATCGGGACAGGCCGAGCCGCCACTGCTCCCGGTGACGAGGGTTCCGGTGATTAACAGCAAAAGCAACGCGCCCCCGGTGGTCAGGAGCAGATTGAAAAAAGAGCGGTGCGTAGACCAGGGAAAATCGACCCCGGTCACGTGGTGGCGGGGGAGGTACGTCGTTGCGGTGACGGCAGCCATCGTGCCCAAATAGCCCAGAGCCGTTAACAGATAGATGCCTCTAATCAATGGGTGGTAGCCAAACAAAGTCGTGCTGGCAACCATCACCAAATACAAAAGCGCCGCGATGACCGCCCCCACGGTAAGCTGCCTGATGAGGCCAGGCGGGCTGCTGCGCCGGGGCACAACGGCCACGACCAGCGTCAACAGCACGGCGAGGCCGGCCCCAAAATAATGGCTGAAGGCCAGCCAGAAGGCGTTCTGAGCGGGGGGAAGGTTTTTATCAGCGCACAGCACCCAGTCGGGGCAAACCAGGCCCCCATTGGTGACTTGAATAACTGCACCGCCGAAGATAAGGATCAACACCCAGACGGAGGCGGCGACCGTCAGGCGACGTAAATTTTTGCCGGCGAGAGGCATATTATTGCTCAATGTTGTTTTAATCTCCTCCATTTCATATAATAGGGTGTAATATCTCAAAGAGCCTGGAACGTTAGAACCAACAGCAGGAGCAGGATACCGACCGGAACAACCGTCCAGATCGTTTCCAAAATCACACTCCCCTGGAAGCTATCATCCAGCTCAGGATCATCCGACCCGTTACGCCGGACGCGAACAATCGAAGCGATCAACAGGCCGCAGACGATCAGGCAGACCCCTGTGGCTATGACCAGAATAAGGTTATGCAAATTAGCGATTGAGCGGACGGCGGGCGAGGCCGGGTCGAGCGGTGAGAGGGGAGCGGCCAGGGCGATGGCCGGGAAGGTAATAATGAGCGTTAGCGCCGCTCCCAGAGCGGGAATAGTTCTGAAAAAACGTCTCGTTACCGTAAGTTTCGTTACTTCCATACAGTTTGCCTTGGTCTAAAAGTTTTTATCATTTCTGTAATTTTTGTAAACTTCGAGCGGAATAGCCAACAAGTCCCATTCTATACGGCGGGGCCTGCTCTGTCAAACATCTGTCAAATATAATGAGGGTGATTGATCGTTATAACTTTGTGCATTTCTTCACGTTAAGCCGCATTATACTCTGAATTTCGATAGTGTCAAAATGGGTTTCGGTTCTCCTTTGCCACTCTATGCGGGAAGTGTTATAATTTGGCAGGATTCGTGGACGGCGACACTTCGTCCCAGACACCGACACCGTATGGAGGGCAATCGTGAAAGACGCTGCGACGACTTTTACCTTAATTTTCTTGATTGGGGCAAGTAGCATCCTGGCCGCCTGTGGCCGTATTCAGACCGACCGGCCCCAAGCAACCGACATAACCCTGGAGATGAGCCTCGACCCGACCCGGCCCACCGTCGGTCCGGCCACCCTGACATTTACATTGACCGATGCTGACGGCCAACCGATCAACGAGGCCAGCCTGGACATCGAGGGTAATATGACCCACGCCGGAATGGTCCCTGTCCTGGCCCAGGCCAGCGGGGGCGAGGCTGGTCGTTACACCGTGCCGTTCGAGTGGACGATGGGCGGCGATTGGTTTGTCACCGTCCACGTCACCCTCCCTGATGGTCGCCAATTTTCGCGGGAGATGCCGGTTGTCGTGGAATGACCCATCTCGACAAGATGTTTGTGGAACTTTCACCAAACCTTTATTTTTCTGCAAAATAAATTATGCTATACTTTCAAGCCTGTTTCTAAATGAATATCAATAGATAGATCAAAGAAAGCCTATGACCCTCCTACTACTCAACGAAGACGAACTACGCCAGGTCGTAACGATTTCGGAAAGTATCGACGCTGTCAAAACTTCGCTCCAGGCTCAGGCAGAAGGCCGGATCACGACCCCCGGCGATTTTAGCCTGCCTCTGCCCGATGTCAAGGGCAAAGTGCGGGCCAAAGGCAGCTATTTGACCGATGCCCCCTATTACGTCATCAAAATAAGCAGCACTTTTCAGGACAACACCCGGCTCAACCTCTCCCCGCGCAATGAACTGCTGACCGTCTTCGATGCGGCCACGGGCAGCCCGGCAGCGGTGATGATCGACAACGGCTACCTCACTACCTTACGGGCCGGAGCGGTCGGGGCGCTGACCGCCACCTATTTAGCCCCCGACCATATCGACCGGGTGGCTGTCATCGGCTCCGGCAGTTTGGCCTATAGCCAGATCAAGGCGCTGCGGGCAGTGCGGTCATTCGAGTCGGTCTCGGTCTGGGGCCGGACGCCGCTGCACGTAGACAGTTACGCCCGCTTGATCGTCGAGGATTACGATCTCGATGTCGAGATTGCCCCCTCTATCGAAGCGGCGGTTGGCGCGGCTGATCTGATCGTGACCGCCTCGACCAGCCAATATCCCCTCATCCAGGCCGAGTGGCTCAAACCGGGAACCCATATTATTGCTCTGGGCAGCCAACACACGAACCGTCAGACATTACATTCCGCTGTCTTGCAACGGGCTGACCTCATCATCGTTGACGACTTTGAACAATGTGCGGCCACCGGCGAGATTCATCACGCTCTGGCTAACGGCGCTATTACCGCAGCCGACGTACAGGGCAGCCTGAGCGACTTGGTGGCCGGCCACATCGCGGGCCGCACCCACCCCGATCAAATCACCATCGCCGATTTAACTAAGTTGGATGCCCACGAGTCGGCGGTAGCGACCCTGGCCCTGGAGAAAGCCCACTTTCTGGGTCTCGGCATTCGCGCTCAAAGCCTTAACACCACGCTGGCGGTTCACCCTTCCGGGTAAGCCGCGCCTATGTTCTACAGAGTTCCTGCGGCCGTTCAACGTCTGGGGCCTTACCTCCTGGCCCTGACCGGAGCTAATCTGGCCCTCCTCCTGCCGGCGGGCCATCCCCTGCGCCTAGTCGGGGTGTTGCTGCTGCTCGGCCTGTTGCCCGGCCTGGGTTGGGCCACCCGGCTGCTGCCCACCGAGCCACCCCTGCTCCGCTGGATGATGGCGGTGGCCCTCAGCTACGGCCTGACTTTGCTAACAGCACTTTTTTTACATTACCGGCCGGGACCGATCACGACAACCGGGCTGCTGCTGAGCTTGAATGGCGCAGCCCTCCTACCGCTCATATTCCAGCGAGAAATGACCACCTCCCCCGCAGAAACATCGGAAGATCACAACATCGCCAACAAAAAATTTAGCGCACCCCTCCTACCGCTGCTAATAATTTTGCTGATGGCCCTGCTGCTGCGGGTGGCCAACCTCCATTACAGCGAATTTCAGGGAGACGAGGCGCTGGCTATGATCTCCGCCGCCGAAGCTCTGGAGGGGCACGAAGATGCTCTCTTCCTGCGCTCCAAAGGCCCCGGCGAAGTGCTGCTGCCGCTGGCCCTCTGGCGGCTGACCGGCGTCATCAACGAAACGGCGGCCCGATTGCCCTTCACCCTGGCCGCGCTGGGTAGCATCGTCACCATCTATCTGATTGGGCGTTTGATCGGTGGTCCCCGTCTTGGCTGGCTGGCGGCGGCTTTTTTCTCGCTCAACGGCTTCACCGTGGCTTTTGGCCGCATCGTCCAGTACCAAGCCCTGGTACTGTGGTTCAGCAGTCTGGCCTTCCTGCTGCTTCTCCTATGGCAGCAAACTGGCCGCCGTCGGCTGGCCTTCCTCAGCGGTCTGTGTCTCGGCCTCGGTCTCCTGGCCCATTACGACGCCATTTTACTCCTACCCGCCCTGGCCTGGCTCCTCCTGACCACAAACAACGATGACCGACAAACAACAACGAAGCACAACGTTGACCATTCACCTTACGTTTCACGTTTTACGCTTTACGCTTCACGCCTCACTTCTCTTCTCCTCTTCCTTCTCGGCCTGCTCCTGACCAGCCTGCCTTTTTACCTGCCCTACAGCCTCGACCCGCAGGCCAACCGCACCGGCGCTTACGTCGGCGGGCGCATCGGCAGCGACCTCCGCAACAATCTGCCCGATTTCTTCCATTTCAACAGCTTCTACAGCTCTTTTTATTACATTCTCTTCACCGGCCTGCTGGTTTTCATTCTGCTGCTGTGGCTGTTGGGCCGCAGGCGGTGGGGCCGCTGGGTGATCGCACCGGTTGGCCTGACCGCGTTGGCCGTTATCTTCCGGCCCGATCTACTGGCCTTTGCCTGGCTCGATCTATCATTTCTGCCGTTTGCCCTCCTCCTGGGCAGCGCCTTTTTAGCCCTCCCGTTCGCCGCCGATAACCGCCAAGCCCTCATTATCTGGCTGGCCGTACCCTTTCTGGGTTACAACTTTGTCGTCGCTCTCGGCCTGACCCACATTTACACGACGGCGCCGGCCTGGTCGCTGCTGGCGGCGTTGGGGTGGGAACGGTTATCAAGCATCAGGCATCACGCATCGAGAGAGCATCAGCATCAAACAATAATTACTAATTACCAATTACCAATTACCGCTTTTTTCCTCCTGTCCGTGATCTTCCTGTGGAACGCCTTCGTCCGGCACGATGTCGAATATTGGCAAGATTATCCTGACGGCAACCTGGCCCTCTTCTGGAGTCCCTACGAGGAACCACCGGCGGCCGGCTTCTTTGGCTTTGCCCACCGCACCGGCTGGAAAGCGGTCGGCCAGAAAATCGCCACGGGAGAGTTGCGCGGCGATTACGGCAGCAATGAGGAGCCGGATGTGACTACCTGGTACACGCGGGGTGCGCCTCGGGCCTGCGATCCCCGGCCGGAGTTTTACTTCCTGGCCGATGATTTAATCGACCCGGTTGAAGTGCCGGACGACCTCATCGAAGATAGCTACGAGCAAATCGGGCGGGTCACTTTGCCAAATCAGAAACAAATGAGGATCATGCAACAACAGCCAACGACGCTGGCCCTCGGTGATTTGGCCGAAGCTGCGTTGGCCCGCCGCTTCGACCGGAGCGCCACACCCGCCGCCTTTGCCCGCTCCGCCCGGGGGGCGGTGCCGTTTGAGGCCAACTTCGCCAACCAGATCCGTCTCGTCGGCTACGACCTCGACACCCGGCGGGCCCATCCCGGTGGTCGCCTGCCGGTTACGCTCTATTGGCAAGCGCTGGGTCCGCTTTCGACCGGCTACCAGGTCTTCACCCACCTCGAAAACGAGGCCGGCGGCCTCATCGCCCAGGCCGACGGCGTGCCTGTCTGCTGGACCTATCCCACCGACCTGTGGCGGCCAGGCCAAATCATCGCCGACCAGCACGCTATCACCATTCCCCCGGACGCGCCGCCGGGAGTCTATCCGCTCCGGATTGGCCTGTATGTCCCCGACACATTTCAACGGCTGGATATTCTGGATGAAGTCGGAAATCCGGCCGGAACCAGTTTACCGCTCGTAGAAATCGAGCTTACGGAAGAAATCGACCGTCAAAATAGAGAGTAGTACTTATTTCCTACGGGATTTGTACAATCTTTAAACCAGATTCAAACAAAAATAAGGTACAATTAATATTGTAATGATAGCGAGATTCTCCGTTAAAATACCTTTATTCGTGTAACTAATTCACCCCGATATTACCGAAAAGCGTCTATAACCAATGACAATCAACTGGCACCGCTACAAACAACAATCCACAGAGGACATAATGAACCGGCAAATCACCTCCCCCAGTAGCCAGAACGGCACAAGCATCTCTCGCCCGGATACCCTGTCAATCCTCATCCCCGATGCTGACAGTGAATTTTCGCTACTGGTTGCTCGCTGTCTGGCCCAAATTCCAGGTGTAGAAACACACATTCTGTGTCACCAACCCTGGACACCTATCCGTTTCTCTCGTCACCACCGCCAACTGTTGCTGCAACCACAGCCGTCTGACCCGACAGCACGTCTGGCCGCCATATGCCGGGCCGTTGACCGGAGTCAGGCCGATGTCATCCTCCCTGTCGATGAAAGCATCAGCCAATTCATCGCCGCTCACCTGGCCGAGATCACCCCGCTGGCCGCCGTCCCGCCCCTGGCCAGCCCGGATATGCTGGCTACCGTCATCAACAAATGGCACCTGGCCACTCACCTCAAAAGACATCATATTCCGACCCCGGACACGATTCTCTATGAAGAAGGGGATCACTTCATCGACCGGCTCCACGCCCTGTCTTTCCCGGCCCTCATCAAACCGGTCGCAGCCAGGGGAGGCGAAGGCATCCACTACTTCGAGACTCCGGCCGAGGTACTGGCCTACATCGACACAACCCCGGATATCCTGCCGGAGCGGGAAATTATCCAAGCCTTCATTCGCGGCTACGACATCGACTGTAGCATCCTCTGTCGAGAGGGAGAAATTCTGGCGTACACTATCCAGCGAGGTGTCGTCCGCGGCGTGGAAAATTTTGCGGCCTCGGCCGGTATCCAATTTACGCTCGATGAGGAAGTTTTGCACGTGGCCAAACAGTTCATCGCCGCCACCAACTGGAGCGGTATCGCTCATATCGATATGCGGTATGATGAAGAGGCTCAACAGATCAAGCTGATCGAGGTCAACCCGCGCTATTGGGGGAGTCTGATCGGCTCCCTCATTGTCGGCGTCAACTTTCCCTATCTGTCCTGCCTGGCCGCCCTCGATATTCCATTTGCCCGCCCGGCTTACAAACACGGCCGCTACCTGGCCGGTTGGAAAGCGATTCGCCACGGGCTGAAAATTATGCTCGGTCAGGCTGATCTCGATTTCAGCTTCGATGAGACCAATTTGCCTTTCGCCCTGGCCGACCCGCTGGCTGAGACGGTCAAGCTGTTATACAAGACTACCCCTAAAAATGGGTTGAAATCAAAAACCGGCTTCTAATAGATGACCATGACAATTCCCTGGCTGTCTCCACCGGTAACCCTGACCTTAACCGCTGCGACCGTCGATGTGTGGCAAGCCGTCCTGAGCCAACCGGCCTCCATCCGCCACCACCTGCGCCAGAGCCTATCCGCCGCCGAGTTGAGCCGGGCCAAACGCTTTCACTTTGAGCGGGACCGGCAACATTTCATTGTGGGTCGTGGGGTATTGCGGGATATTCTTAGTCGCTACACGAAAGAAACGCCGGGGGATCTCCACTTTGGCTACACGGCCTACGGCAAACCCTTTCTCGACCGCCCCGCCGATTCGGAACTACGCTTCAACCTATCCCACAGTGGCGATCTGGCGCTGTACGCCATCAGCCACGAGCGTGATCTCGGCCTCGATGTCGAGCAAATCCGCCCCATGCCGGATGCCCTCGATCTGGCGGCTCGCTTCTTTTCGGCCCGGGAAAACGAGACCCTGCAAACCGTTCCCCCCGCCCAACGACACGAAGCCTTTTTCAACGCCTGGACTCGCAAGGAAGCCTACATCAAAGCCCTCGGCGAGGGGCTGTCCCATCCCCTGGATAGTTTCGATGTGTCCCTGCGCCCCGCTGAGCCGGCCCGTCTCCTGGCCGTGCGCGGCGATCCCCAGGCCCTCCACCGCTGGCAGCTTGTCGCCTTCACTCCCCAACCCGGCTATATCGCCGCCCTCGTGGCCGCCGGTCAGGGCTGGAAAATCCAAGGCTGGCGCTGGTCTCCCTGACCAAACGAACTTTTTGCCTCAACGCCAGACCTCCTATATAATCTGACTTTGTTAACAAAAACGTTTCTTTTCTCAATGCACTAACTATTCACAATGAAGGAGAAAAATTTATGACCGAGCGTGCCGGAGGAGTCACCTTCAAAGGTAATCCCCTCACCCTCCTGGGTGAGCCGTTGGACGTGGGGGACAAAGCCCCTGATTTTACCCTGATTGCCAATGATCTGTCTGAGGTGTCGCTGTCTGAGAGCGACGGCAAAACCCGCCTCTTGAGCGTGGTTCCCTCTCTCGATACCGGTATCTGCGATGCCCAGACCCGCCGTTTCAATGAAGAGATTGCCAGACTTGGCGATGATGTCGTTGGCTACACCATCAGCGCCGACCTGCCCTTTGCTCAAGCCCGCTGGTGTGGCAACGCCGGGGTGGAGCAGGTCATCACCCTGTCTGACCACCGCGCTATGGAGTTTGGCGATGCCTATGGCACCCACATCAAAGAGTTACGGTTGGAGCAACGGGCCGTCTTCGTGGTCGATGCCGATGGCGTCATCCGCTACGTCGAGTATGTGCCCGAAATCGCCCAACATCCAGACTATGACGCTGCCCTGGGCGCCTTGACTGAAGTGGCTGGGTAAGCGGGACGCGCCAAGACATACCGACCTTTGGCGTGGTTAAAGTTAGATTGACATCTGACCGCCCGTAAAACGAAAAACGTAAAG
>CAZWZZ010000173.1:0-9686 GCA_964638395.1 uncultured Caldilineaceae bacterium | reverse complement strand
CATTTATGTCCGGGTGGGGGTGGTCAAATGAGGCGGTCGTTTGCAAAAGTGATATGTGGCTAGATTACTATTTACCAATTACCCAAACTCAAATGCGGAAGTTAGTTAATTCACGGTCCTTAATGACATTGACAGAACAGTGGGCTTATGAAGAGGCATACAAGGAGAGGGAGGATGCTGAATAACAAATATTGTTTTGCGAATCGACAGGATGCCGGGGAGAGGCTGGCGGTCAAGATACAAGCGGAGCCGTTTATCAAAGCGGCTGCGCCGGACGAGATGTTAGTGCTGTCCATTCCACGGGGAGGCGTTGTCGTCGGTCACGCGGTGGCCGAGGCGCTGGCTTGTCCCCACGAGGTGCTTATCGTCAAACGGATCAGCTTCCCCAAACTGAAGGCGCTGGCCATCGGCGCTCTGGCCGAAGATAGCTTGATGGTGCTGAACCGGATGTTATCCAAACATCCCTACATGCAAGACAATTATCTGGCCCAGGAGCAGCGACGGGTCAGGCATGAGATCGACCTCGACGTTCAAAAATACCGCCGGGGGCAGCCGTTGGATGTCCACGACAAAATTGTAGTCCTCGTTGATGACGGCATCGCCACCGGCGAGACGATGAAGGCGGCCGTGCTGTGGTTGATGACCCAAGACACGGCCCGGCGTCCCAGAAAAGTGCTGATCGCCGTGCCCGTCTGCTCGGTCCGGGCGGCGGCGGAGTTCAACCATCTGGTGCGCCCCTTCATCTGCTTGAACGTGTCGGATCGCTTTTTGATCCTCGACCAATTTTACCGAGAGTTCGAGCCGGTTAGCGAAGAAAAGGTTTTGCACTATTTGGCCCATAGAAGGGAGGGTGTCTCGTGAATGTCTTGAATGAACGTGACTTACAACTGCACGTCACCATTTTGGCCTGGCTCCACCTTGTGGGCGCGGCTCTGTTTCTGAGGGCCAACGATTACTTTGGGATGCCGAAGACAGCTTAGACAACAGAGAGAAACCCGTGACAATCCAGATCGCGCTTGTTCTAATCATTCTAATCTCAGCCATATAGCCTGGTCATCTGACCAGGCAAAAACCTCACCATTCAGCCAGTGGATAGTCTCGACAGATGGCGGGTGTGTTGGGACAGGTTTTGGCATAAGATAAGAATGGAGCCATAGAATTAATATCATCCCTATGAGTCTAGCGTGCATCTGTCGATGCCTTCTTCAATCTAACTGATTTGTGATACTTTTCCAACTATCAACCTCCCCAGATGTACTGTGCATCTGGGGAAGTTTTGTTCAGAGCAAGAAAAAGGAGACCCATTATGTCCACATTACAAGAAACCGTCACCGATTTCCTGGCCCAAAAACGTATTGCCGTGGCCGGCGTGTCCCGCAGCGGCGACGGCGTGGCCAACATAATCTATCGCAAACTCCGGGACGCCGGGTATCAGGTCTTTCCGATCAACCCCCAGGCGACGGAGGTGGAAGGGGTGCCTTGTTACGCCGGTGTCGAGGCCATCCCGGAGGGAGTCGATGGCGTGGTCATCGCCACCCCACCCCAGGCGGCGGATCAGATCGTCCGGGAGTGTGCCGAGGCGGGCGTGCCCCGAGTCTGGATGCACCGCTCCTTCGGCGAGGGTAGCGTCTCGTCCGAGGCCGTTGAGTTTTGCCGGGAACAAAACATCACCGTCATCCCCGGCGGCTGCCCGATGATGTTTTGTGAGCCGGTCGATTTCGGGCACAAATGTATTCGTTGGATATTGAACCTGACCGGCGGGTTGCCCAAGCAGGTTTAGGCTGATGTAAGTTGACAAAGGAGGAAAGTCACAATGAACGTCCAACATATTTTGGCTGTTAAAGGCAAAGGGGTCGTCACCATCAAGCCCAGGCACACCATTAAATATGCTATCCTGCAAATGGAAAAGCATAACATCGGCGCTTTGGTGGTGCTGGACGATGCCGAGCAGATGGTCGGCATTATTACAGAGCGGCAGATCATCCGCCAGGCCCCGAAAGTGGCCGACATTCTCTCAAGACGGGTCGATGACGTGATGCGAACCGAGGTCCTGACCGTCACCCCTGAAGACGACCTCAACGCCCTGGCCCACGCCATGACCGAACATCGGGTGCGGCATCTGCCCATCTGCGAGGAGGGTCAATTGATCGGCATCGTCTCCATCGGCGATGTCCTCAAAGCCCAAAGGGATCGATACCGGGGTGAAGCTTCGACGTTAGAATTTCAAATTATGGCCGATGATCTGACGATGGGGTAACGGCCATCGGGACCCGGAAGGAATGAGAGACTATGAGTATCAACATCTCTAACAATGAGCGTCCTCTAAAACCTGGTCTGCGGGCCGGGATTATCAAACGGGTGGTGCAGGTCATCTTGCTCATCCTTTTTCAAACCGTCGTGCTGTTTCTGGCGGCGGGTAGTTTCGACTGGGATTGGGCTTGGGCCTTCGTGTTGTTGAATGTGGCCACAGTTACCCTCAATATGACCATTTTGCTCAATTACCACCCGGAAACCATCGCCGAACGGGCCGGAACCGAGGGCATGAAAGGCTGGGATAAGATTGTCGGCGGGCTGTGGGGCTTGACCTATTTTGTGGGGCTGCTGCTTGTGGCCGGACTGGATTGGCGCTTTGGTTGGTCAGGCCCACTCAACTTGTTCTGGCACTGGCTGGGGATTGTTATTTTCATCCTGGGCGGTGCCCTTTTCAGTTGGGCTATGATTGCCAACGCCTACTTTGCGACCGTGGCTCGTGTCCAAGAGGGGCAAACTATTTGCAGTAGCGGGCCGTATCAATTTGTGCGTCATCCCGGCTACGCAGGAGCCGTTATTCAATCGTTGGGCCTGCCGCTGCTACTCGGTTCTCTCTGGGCATTGATTCCGGGGGGGCTGGCCGTCCTATTGATGGTCGCTCGCACGGCTCTGGAAGATAGCACCCTCCAGGAGGAGTTACCCGGTTATGAGGTATATGCCCAGCAGGTACAGTATCGGCTTCTGCCGGGTGTTTGGTAAACCAGAAGATTTTAATGGAGTTTCAATGATGAAACGACAGGCAGACAGCGAAAAACAGATGAGACGCATGGAGAGTCGGATGGGGGCCGGTGTCTCCCTGGGTATCGGCGTGGGTATTGCCTTGGGGATGCTGATCGGCCATCTGGCCTTGGGGGTTAGTTTTGGAATTGTGTTAGGGGCGGCTATGGGAGCCATCCTGGCCCAGTTATCATAACGGGCCTGGTCATCTGACCGGGCTTAAAACTCTCGACGTGTCCAGGGCAAAAACTGGCGAGATGTTGGGCCTCTCTTAACCGATTTTGGTCTACAGTAAAAATGGACCAAGAGAGTATTTTGGCTTGTCGGCCAGTTGAAGGAGGTACATTGTGTGGCTTTTATGGCTCGGTTTGTTTATCATTGTCGCCCTAACAATCTACGACTTACTCCAACGTAAGCATGCTATTCTGCGTAATTTTCCCGTCATCGGCCATTTCCGTTACTGGCTAGAAGCCGTCGGCCCGGAACTCCGGCAATACATTGTCACCAGCAACGACCAGGAGCGCCCCTTCAGCCGGGATCAACGGCGCTGGGTGTATGCCTCGGCCAAAAATGAGAACAATTACTTCGGCTTTGGCTCCGATAATGATATAGAACTGACCCCCAATTATCTGATTATCAAACAGAGCGCCTTTCCCCTGGCCGATCCCCAGCCGGGACAGGCCGGCTATGATCCCGCCTACCGTATCCCCTGCGCCAAAACGTTGGGCGCTTACCGCCAACGACCCCGCCAATTTCGCCCGGCCTCGGTCATCAACCTGTCCGGCATGAGCTACGGCTCTCTGAGCGGCCCGGCTATAGAGGCTCTGAACAGAGGGGCGAAAATCGCCGGCTGTTTGCAAAACACCGGCGAGGGGGGCATTTCGGCCCACCATCTCCACGGCGGCGATCTGATATGGCAGATCGGGACTGGTTACTTCGGCTGTCGAGAGGCTGACGGCCGCTTCAGCCTGCCCAAACTAATCGACACGATTGAACAATATCCCCAAATTCGAGCCATCGAGATCAAACTGAGCCAGGGGGCCAAACCGGGCGTCGGCGGTATCGTTCCGGCCGCAAAAATCACCCCCGACATCGCTCAAATCCGGTGTGTTCCCATGGGACAAGATTGTGTCAGCCCCACGGCCCACTCGGAATTTTATGATGTTGACAGCATGCTCGACTTTGTGGAGATGATTGCCGCAGCCACCGGGCTGCCGGTGGGCATCAAATCAGCGGTGGGGGAGATAGATTTCTGGCAATCGCTGGGACGGCTTATGGAGACGACCGGTCGGGCGGTCGATTTCATCACCATTGATGGCGGCGAAGGGGGCACGGGCGCAGCCCCGCTCGTCTTCAGCGACCACGTCGCGTTGCCCTTCAAACAGGGGTTCACCCGCGTTTACCAAACCCTGGCCGATTATGGCGTCCATGAAAAAATTCTGTTTATCGGCTCCGGCAAATTAGGCTTCCCGGAGGCGGCGCTCTTTGCCTTTGGCCTGGGCTGTGATATGATCGCTGTGGCTCGTGAAGCGATGTTAGCCATTGGCTGCATCCAGGCCCAACGCTGCCATACCGGCCACTGCCCGGCCGGGGTGGCTACCCAAAACCGGTGGCTAATGCGAGGCTTAGACCCAACCCTAAAATCGGCGCGACTGGCGAATTATGTTATCACCCTCCGTAAAGAGCTACTGCGGCTCAGTCACGCCTGCGGCGTGGCCCATCCGGCCCTGGTTTCGACCCGACACTTTGAATTTTTGGACGGTCTATCGAGCTGCACTACAATTGAAGAGTTATTTGGCTACGACCCTGCCCTTGGATTACCTTCAGCCAGCGATCAACACGCGATTCAAGCATTGATGATTGAATTGGCGGAGGAAGAATCCCTTGAAATGAATATGTAACTGATGTATCATGAAGTTAGGAGGAGATAGAAGTTAGGAGGAGATAATGGAAGTCCGACCCTCATTAATCGCCGGACGTTGGTATCCAGGCGATCCGGAGATTCTCGTTTGGGAACTGGATCAATATTTGAAACAGGCCGAGGTTTGTTCACCGCCGGGCAACGTGTGGGGCGTAGTCGTTCCCCACGCCGGGTATCACTATTCGGGGGGGGTGGCGGCCCACGCTTTCAAATGTTTGCGGGGCCTGAATCCCGACCTGGTGGTGGTTATTTCGCCGCTGCACCACGCCCACCCGGCCCGCATCGTGACCACGGCCTATGATGCTTACACCACCCCGCTCGGCTTCATCGAAGTTGATACCCAAATGTTGGAGCGGCTCGACCATCGTCTGCAAGCTCGGCACGGTTACGGGATGGCCTGGTTGGAGCGAGATGGCGAACACGCCCTCGAAATCGAACTGCCCTTCTTGCAACAAATCGTCGGCCAGTTTCGGCTGCTTCCGGTTATGATGCGGGATCAACGGCTGGAGACGGCCAAGACTCTGGGTCTCACCCTGGCCGAGATCGTCAAAGGGCAAAATGTCCTCTTTGTGGCCAGCTCCGATCTGTCCCATTTCTATCCGCAGACGGAAGCCTCCGCTCTGGATCAAGAAATGTTGCACCGCCTTGAGGCGTTCGATCCCGAAGGTATTCTCCAGGCTGAGCGGGATGGCCGCGGCTATGCTTGTGGACGGGGGGCGATGGCAGCCACGCTGTGGGCTACGCAGGCCCTCGGCGCGGATCGGGTGACGATCCTCGATCACGCCACCTCCGGCGACATCTCCGGCGACTATGAAGCCGTGGTCGGGTATGGCGCGGCGGTCATCTGGCAGGAAAAGCCAAAGAAATCGGTAGCAACTGAGAGTGAAAATGTTAGATTTTGGCAGTAGAGGTGAAGAAGGATGATGAGAACGGAACGAACGATGCTTGAACCGGGAGTCGTGCGAGGCGAGTGGTGGCACCGCTTGGAGGATGGCCGCATTCAGTGTGACCTGTGTCCCCGTTATTGCAAACTTCGGGCCGGGCAGCGGGGCTTTTGCTTCATACGCCAGGCTGATGATGAGGGGATGCTGTTGACCAGTTATGGCCGGGCCTCCGGTTTCTGTGTCGATCCGATTGAGAAGAAGCCGCTCAACCATTTCTACCCCGGCAGCAGTGTTCTCTCTTTTGGCACAGCCGGTTGTAACCTGGGCTGTCGCTTTTGCCAAAATTGGGACATTTCCAAAGCGCGGGAACGGGACCGGCTCAACGATTGGGCCGCGCCGGAGCGCGTGGCCCAGGCGGCGGTCGAGGCCGGTTGTCGCAGCATCGCCTTCACCTACAACGACCCGGTCATCTTCGCCGAATATGCCATCGACTGCGCCCAGGCCGCCCACGAGTCCGGCTTGAAAACGGTGGCCGTCTCTGCCGGGTACATCGCCCCGGCCGCCCGTCAAGATTTTTTTGAACATATCGACGCGGCCAACATCGACCTGAAAGCCTTCACCGAGCATTTTTATGAGCAATTCTGTTTTGCCCACCTGGAGCCGATTTTAGAAACGCTGCTCTGGCTCAAGGAAGAGACGGACGTCTGGTTTGAGGTCACCACCCTACTCATCCCTGGCCACAACGACTCCGAGGCTGAAATCAATCGCCTCTGCCACTGGTTTATGCGTCATCTGGGGCCGGAGGTTCCGCTCCACTTTACCGCCTTCCACCCCGATTTCAAGATGATGGATGTTCCCCCCACGTCCCCCGCCACCCTGACTCGCGCCCGCGAGCAGGCCCTTGCTGCCGGTCTCCATTACGTTTACACCGGCAACGTCTACGACACCTCCGGTCAATCCACGATGTGCCCCACCTGCGGCCAACTCCTTATCGAGCGCAACTGGTACAACCTGGGCCATTGGCATCTGGATGAGGCGGGCTGTTGTGGCTATTGCGGCACCCCGGTGGCCGGTCATTTCGAGGCTAAAGCTGGTACCTGGGGCGCTCGACGGCGGCGGGTGTTTATCGCCGCTTGATAACCTGAGTTCGGACATTCAAATTCATGACGAAAGGTGGGTTATCGTGAAGAGCAACGTTGTTGTTACGTTAA
Source organism: uncultured Caldilineaceae bacterium (assembly GCA_964638395.1). Classification (GTDB taxonomy): domain Bacteria; phylum Chloroflexota; class Anaerolineae; order 4572-78; family J111; genus CAZWZZ01. The sequence goes on along the minus strand of CAZWZZ010000173.1, from coordinate 2,643 downwards.
CCTTACTGAGAATTATAGCGGTTGGGGTATTGCTGGTGGCCCTCGCTCTGGCCTGTAGCTTGTTGAACATACTTTTTCAGGCCGGCCCGGTTGAATCGTCGCTGGCCCAACCCCACGATTTGTCGCCAGACTCTCTTCTCATTCCCAGCCTGACCCTTCGCCTGGAGTCCTCACCACAACCATTGATCGAGCGCCTGGCCGTGCCGGCCGACGCCCTGGTGCTAATCAACGGCCCCATCATCGACGGCACGGGCGCTGCGCCCCTGTACAACAATGTGCTAATTATTCAAGACGCCCTAATTATGGCCCTCCTGCCCCTGACCGCCGCCGACCTCAGGCTTGAGCCCCAAGTGATTGATGTCGAAGGACGGATGATTCTGCCGGGCATTATCAACAGTCACGTCCACAAAGCGCCTGACCCAAAGATTCGCCACGGCTATCTGATAGAGGGTGTAACCAGTGTGTGCGATTTGGGCTGTTCTTTAGAGAATGTGGATGATTTCGAACGAGAAATGACCGCTCAAAGCCAACCGGCCGCCCGTGGCTTTCGGGCCGGGCCGATTATCACCGTGCGGGGTGGGTATCCCAGCACTTTTCATGGCTTTGACTGGCATTATATCGTCTCAACGCCGGAGGAGGCGCGAAAAAAAGTCGAGTTTCTTATCACAGAAAAAGAGGTGGATGTCATTAAGTTGGCTCTGGAACCGGGGCGACCGGGGCGACCCTGGCCGGTCTTGCCGGCTGACATGGTCGAGGCGATTGTCGAGACAGCCCACGCCCACGATGTGCTGGTCCGCGTCCACGTCAGGCAAGCGGCTATGTTGGAAACAGCCCTGACAGCCGGGGTCGATGTTATCGAACACGTCCCCCTGCCCTTCTGCCTGGAAGCGGAGTATGACGAATTTCTGGCTGAGGATCGGCTCCATCTGGCCCACTTCCCTGAATTGATGGCCCAATTGGAACGGATGGCAGACCAGGGTATCATTCTGGTTCCCACGCTGGATATTGCATGCTCGGTCATCTGCGACTCGCTCGAGCTGACGCTTGACGATCAACAAGCCCTGATGGATTTTCTCCTGGAAATTGTGCGATATTTTCGGGCCGCCGGTGGGGTTATTGCCCTGGGTGATGATTATAGCCACCCTGAGATGCCGTTGGCGGAGATGAACACCTTTCTAGCTGTCGGCTTGGAGCCAATGGAGGTCATTCAAGCGGCTACGCAACAGGCGGCTTATGTCTGTGGGCAGGGTGACAATTTGGGCACGCTGGAACCGGGTAAGCTGGCCGACATCATCGTGGTCGAGGGGAATCCTCTGGTCGATTTAGAAGCCCTCGATCACGTCATCCTCGTCATCAAGGGGGGACAGATCGTTTATCAGGCCGAGGAGAGTTGACACAACACTTTTAAGATGAAAATGGGGAAATTTGTCAAATTTCATCTTCCCATTGTTAAGATTTTATGGTATAGTGTGAGTATGGGTAGTTTTAAATAATTTAAGAATAATCCAAATTTTTGGATTTTTGGTTGGGTTTCACCATAACTATGTGAGTTAATGGTTCTGTCAGATGGGGGTAGAACCAAGCGAGGGGTGAGAGTATGCAATTGCCGACTGTTTTCAAACCAACCTTAGCATCCATCCCACCGATGTATGCCTGGCCCCGCTTTGTTAAGCGGACCCTCCTTGTCCTGGCTGTGCTGATCGTCCTCATTGCCTATGCAATGCTGGCGGGGGGGCTGATCGCTATCTTAGCTGTTTTTGCCGAACGCTTCGGTTAACAGTACAGCACCACGGCGAGTGTTAATAGTAATGGCGCTACGAATTTTACGGTAGGCCTGTTTTTTGTTGCCTAAAATTTGTTGGTTAAGAGTATAAATCCTAGCTTGACGTTAAAGCAAAAACCGGCGTAAAGCGAAAAACGTAAAGCGTCATGATGGTTATGAACATTTTTACGTTTTTCGTCTTACGAGCGGTCTGATGTCAACCTCATATCAATCCTGCCCTGCTTTTGGATATTTTTTCTTGCCATCCGGGTCTATGTCCGACAGTTTGGCCTGGGTAATCGCCCCAATGCTTTGAAAATTTTCTCTGGCCTGGTTGAGGCTGACATCATTGCCTCCCGTTGCTTCATCGGGAATCGCCTCCTGGACGGGGTCGCTGTTCCAGCCACAAACCGGGCAAACATCCCAATCCCCTAAAACCTCAAACGTGCGATAGGCGCAGACCGGACAAGGCAGCCACCCCGGCAACTCGCCCGCCACCTGATCGACGTCGATACCAATGATATGGGTTAAATGATACGCTAAATAGTCGTTCGTCACGCCTCGGAAAGGTCGCTTCATCTTATCAAGGAGAATCGGGCGATAGATCGGATTACCCGGCTTGAGGTCGGGGGGCGGTGTGTGGGTCTCCCACTGCATAATGGCCGTAATATTCAATTGTTCCCGCAGGCTTGGTTTGAGCGGCTCTTCAAAAAATTCGATAATCAAATCCGTGGCATCTTCGCGAGACAACTTTTTCAACTCGTGCCAAGCGATCTTGTCCAGCGCTTCTTCTCGGTGCATAGGGGTTCTCCTGGTGACAATCTTAAATTAATGGTAACACATTCCCCCTAACTTCGCAATCAACACCGCTATTTACTGAA
>CAZWZZ010000172.1:0-9737 GCA_964638395.1 uncultured Caldilineaceae bacterium | reverse complement strand
CTCCGGTTCCGGAGCCTCGGTGGCCAGTTTGGCCCGGATCAATTCTCGGCGCAGGATGCGGGTGGGGACCGTGTCCCCGCGCAACATCAGCCGGTCCAATGCGGCCCGCTCTTGGTCGCTCAAACGCCCCAGCGAGGCCAGGACTCGCGCTTCGGTGAAATACTCCTGCTCGAGTTTAGCCAGAAGCTCTTTTTTACGCAGCTTTTTGCCATCGCGGGTGGTATCCAGACCGGCGGCCTGGGCCATCTCGTGCAAAGTGTTGGCGTTGTAGCTGTCAAGCAGCATTGTGATAGAGTTGCTCATGGAGTGCCTTTGAGTAAAAACTGTCTAATTTTAGCAAGGAATAGGGGGAGTAGCGCAAGTCGTCGTTTTGGATAATGTAGGATGATGATACTTACGACAGCGATTGTTCAAACTGTTGAATGACATAAAATATATCAGGTATTTGGAGTGATCCCTGCACTGTTCCATCTTCGAGGTGAACATGATGGGGCATATTGGGTAAGTCGGGGTAGTGGGGGGCATTGTCCCATCGTTTTTTTAGGTTGCCCTGCTTATCTTGCCAATGAAAACTGTACTTCGATAGATGAATGACGCCATTTGATTCGGTGACGTATTCAAACAATTCAGCTAAACCGCCACCCCGTAAGGTGGCCTTGAGGCGAAGTTTACCGTCGGTGGAGGAAATTTCTCGTCTTAAGATTTGGTAGCCGGTAATAACCCGGCTCTGTAAAAGCTGTAGTTCTATTGCCTCAAAATGTTGTTGGATGACCGGGTTCATGGAGTGGGTTCAATCTCCAGTAAGGCCAGGCGTTTGTCAACATTGGCTACCATCTCTACGGTAGCTGCCCATTCAATGAAATCCATATCGTCGCCCAATTCCCCATTTTCGTACCGCTCATAAAATACTTTTGATTCGAGGGCATACTGTTCCTCAAAGTCGCGTAGTTGATTTGCCAAACGGGTTTTCAATTCAACCATACGATTAAATTCACGAGTTAGCAACTTGCTGATAGTTATATCCAGGATGGGGTCAACAGTTGAACTGTCAAGGGCCACATATTGTTCAAGTTGTTTGACTTTTTCAAGGGTTGTTGGCATATCGTCTCCTGAGTTACTACCCACGATTTTTAATAAGTCTATCCCCTCTGGAAATGCGTGTCAAGTTCTGTCAAAATCACCACAGCTTCAAGAGATGGGTCTGTCCCAGTTTCTATGTCGCCAGACGCATAGGGATGCGTCTGGCGACATAGGGATGCCACACGTTCCGAGAAAACTCATACCGTTCAAACCCTATCCGTTTGCTTAGGCGTATACCCGGCCTGCTCCAACTCCGCCACCAACGGCTCCATCGCCTCCTCAGGGATCAAAACCAGGCGTGGCGATATTTCGGCGATGAGGTGCTGCTCCAGCGACGTAACGGCTTTCATCTCGGCCAGGGTATAATCATCGCTAAATTCAATGACGGTCACATCCTCATAAACCCGCACCTGCCCATACGCCTGCCACCAGGCGGTCAGTTGATTGCGGATCGCTTCCGGCATCGACAGGGGCATCAGGGAGGCCCAATCATCGAGCATATCAGCCAGGGTCAGCCCCGCTTCAAAGCTGGCGTGAACGGCCTGGCCGCTCAAAATATAGGTGAACTGTTCCGAGGTAATCTCGTCCAGATAGGCGATTTTATCCAGCAGATTGTGCGCTTCGGCGGCAATGGCCGAGGGATCGACCCGGATGGTGTGCTGATCGACCGTTACGATTTCATCCGGGGCGGCGGGTTCGGCTGGGGGTTGCGCGGCGGTTGGCTGGGGAACGCTCGGCGCTTCCTGCCGGTCCCAATACAGGTCGCTTAACCCGTGCAGACGGATGGCGACGAGAACGCCATTTTTACGATGGAAATCAACCAGCCCCAGCCAGTGCAGCGGCCCGGTCAACATTTGCAAGATGAAGTTCCATTGCGCCAGTTTCCAATCCGCCCCCTCCGTCGAGAGTGGCTGGGTCGAGTTACGCCGGGCCAGAAACCAGCCCGGCATGTAACCGGTCGAAATGTGATACTGTTGGTAAGGGGCCGCAGCGGTCTTGTCAAAATGGGGCCAGACGATTTTTAGTAAAGCGTACAAATCGTTGACCTGAACCCACTCGTCATCAGGGAGGCAAGCCAGAACCCGTAAGACGATTTGTCTGAAGCGAACCAGATCGGCCCGCAGCTGGTCAGGGGTAATAGAAACAAAGGTCCATAAACGCCGAAGTTGGAGATCCTGCTCGGCCCGTAGAACCAGCCACAGATCGCTCCAGTTACTCATTTGAAAATAAACGCGGGCCAAAATAGCCCGTTGGGTTAGTTCGTTCCGGCGTAAGAACTGCTCCTTGACCTCCGGCCAGACTGTCGTTGGGCTGCCTGGGTAAAACAGCCCGGTGGCGACCAGCAGGGCGTAGATAAATTCCAGCCTGGCTGCCCCACCCACCAATGCGCCTAGCCGTTCGATGGCCTCGTCTGGTAGAGGCAGGGCCGGTGGCGGAACCTTGAGGGTTAAATCCGTCCTGCTCTGAAATCCGCCTTGCTGTTTGATCGCCTGAATCTCGTAAGGGTCATAATCCCAATTGGCCAAACCGGCATAATATTTGACCAGATGGGGTCTGGGTAGCGGCGGACGCAGGGCAACCGGGTTTTGCTCTAACATCACGATAAGTTGGTAGGCCGCTCGAACCAGTTCCAGAGGATCGGCTAGACATAACTCCCCATCAACCGGGTCGATGTCAGCCTCCGTTGTGGACGGGATGGTGAGCGTCAACAGTGGCGGCAGGTGGCGAATAAGAACGCGGGGTACAAATTTGAGCCGGCGGGGGTACCCATGATCGTCCAGATTCACCATCGCTAATCCCTGCTGGTACAGCTTGTCGGTGTAGGTTTCTATCTCCTCGTGAGTGGTGATTGGCCCCCAACCCTCGGCCACCCGCTTCAAATCTTTGGCCTGGATATGGCGCTCATTACCCAGTAACACCATCGCCAGAAACACCTGACGATGTTCATCATCCAGGGTTTGGACAACTTTGAATAGTTGGGCCGGATTGGTCATATACTCAAACATTTGCTGGGCAATGTCGGCCTTCCGGGTTCCGCTAATAGCCCATCCTTGTTCTTTAGCCAGGTCACGCAGGTCTTGTATTTTGTGCATATCCAGCCACTTGAGCAAGTCAGCCTGGTCGGCTTGCTGGCGTTCGGCCAGGGAGGTCGTCAGCCAGAACGGTTGCGCTTGGGGACGCCGGGTCGGTGGCGGCTCGACCGGCGTGGCGCGGATGGGAAATTCATCGGTGGCGGGTGGCGCTTCAACTTCAATAAATGTACTGGGCGACTTCATCCACTTGAGGAGAACCGCCCCGATATGTTTGCAGTAGCCGCCCCAATCGTAAGGACAGCTACAGTGGGCGTGAATACCGCCATCCACTTCGACCTCTATCTGATAACCGGAGCCGGAGATGCGGGCGGTGAGCGTCGTCCCGGTACGAACGGCCTCCTGCACCCGGTTGATATAGCCCCGCGCTCTGCTCAAGCTTTTGCTCCGCATGACCTTCTCCAAATCGGCTTTGGTCAGGCTGTCCAGGGTGGTCATGCCGCTACTCCTGATAGGGCCGGTTCGTAGGCGGCCACCTCATCGGCGTAGAGGATAGTGTACCGGTAGCCCTGCTCGGTCAGGAACAGTTGGCGTTTGGCCCCAAATTCCTGATCCTGGGTATCTTTGGTGACCAGGGTATAAAAGTGGGCCAGTTGGCCGTCTGTCTTGGGGCGCAAAATCCGGCCCAGCCGTTGCGCCTCTTCCTGACGACTGCCAAAGGTTCCGCTGACCTGAATCATTACGGTGGCGTTGGGCAGGTCGATGGCGAAATTGCCCACCTTAGAAACAACCAATCGCTGTAGTTGACCGGTTTTGAACTGCTCGAACAGTTTGCGGCGTTGGCGGACGCTGGTATCGCCGGTGATGAGAGGAATATTATACCGGCGGCTGATGGTTTCCAGTTGCTCCAGATACATACCGATGATGATGACCTGGTCGGCGGCGTGTTTGGTCAGGAGTTCATTGGCCATCTCATCCTTGCGGGGATTTTCGGCGGCCAGGCGATACTTTTGGCGAGTATCGGCCAGGGCATAATCGAGGCGTTGCTCGTCGGGCAGGGGGATGCGGATTTCGACCACGTCGGCGGTGGCAATCCAGCCCTGTTTTTCCAACTCTTTCCAGGGCACATCATACTTTTTGGGGCCAATCAGCGAAAAAACATCCTCTTCGCGGCCATCCTCGCGGATGAGAGTGGCCGTCAGGCCCAACCGTCGCCGGGCCTGGAGTTCAGCCGTCAGCCTGAAGACCGGGGCCGGTAACAGATGCACCTCGTCATAAATAATCAGGCCCCAATCCCGTTGGTCAAACAGCTCAAAATGGGGGTACTGCTCCAACAAAGCGTAGCCCTTTCCTTTGGTGCCCCGTTTGCGATAGGTGACGGTTTGGTAGGTGGAAATGGTCACCGGTTTGATCTCTTTGCGCTGGCCGGAATATTCGCCCACTTGCTCTTCGGTCAGATTGGTTTTTTCGACCAGTTCGTTGATCCATTGGCGCACGGCCACCGAGTTGGGCGTCAGGACCAGGGTGTTGCATTGAGTCTGGACCATCGCGGCGATACCAACCACGGTTTTACCGGCCCCGCAGGGCAGCACAATCACCCCGGAACCGCCCCTGGCCTGGCCGTCGGCGTAAAAAAGATGGGCCGCTTCCTGCTGGTAACGGCGCAGAGTAAAAGGCTGGCCGTCGTCGAGCGTCTGGCTGAGTTGGATAGTCAGGGCTTCGCCATCCACATACCCGGCCAGGTCTTCCGCCGGATAGCCGATGTTGACCAGGGCTTGTTTGATGTGGCCCCGCTGGGCCGGGTCAACCTGGAGGGTCTGGGCATCGAGCGCCTGGATAATGTAAGGGGCCAGCAGTTTGTGGCGACTTAACTCGATGATGAGGGTTTCATCCTGGGAGGTCAACCGCAATTCATCGCCAACCTGAAGCAGTTGCACCCGGCCATACCGGTCGATGTAATCGGCAATATCCACCTGCACATTGCCGGGTACGGGATATTTGCTGTAGGTTTCCAGACCGGCCAGAATGGTTTCGGCGGTCATACCGGTCGAAGCCGCGTTCCAGAGGGACAGGGGCGTAATGCGGTAGGTGTGAATATGTTCCGGGCTTTTTTCCAACTCGGCAAAGCGAGCCAGAATGTCCCGGGCCGCCGGGTAGTGGGGGTTGTCCACCTCTAGCAGCACGCTTTTGTCACTCTGGACGATGATGGGATTGTGAGGATTGTAGCTCATACCGATCCTATCTAAATCAACGTTAATAACAACCCCGGATTATAGGACGTTTCCGCTAATTATGGTAATTTGGGGGATGGTATGGGGGAAACGGAAGGTGATGGGCCTTATTGAATAACCGCCCCCAGCGATTGGAGGGCGGTGCGTTGCGTCGCGGTCAACCCCGTCACCCCGGCGATGTTCATCCCGGCGTAAGGGCCGGGCACGCGCCAGATGGCCTGACAGTCGCCCGTCTGCACATCCCACACCCGGATGGTCTCGTCGATGCTGCCGCTGACCAGGCGACGACTGTCGGGGCCAAAGTCGATGGCTTTGATGGCCCCCCGATGGCCGGTCAAGGTTCGCAAGAGCCGACCGCTGGCTACCTCCCACAGACGGATGGTGCGATCAACGCTGCAACTGGCCAACAGCGATTGGTCAGGGCTGAAAGATAACTGCTCGATCCAGCCGTCGTGCCCTTGCAGGAGATGGAGCGGGCGGCCGGTGTCGCTCTCCCAGAGGCGGATGGTGTGGTCATCGCTGCCGGTGGCTAACAGAGCGCCGTCGGGACTAAAGCGGAGCGCCCACACCTTTTGGGTGTGCCCCTCTAACGTCTGCCGGTGCAGGCCGCTGCGAGCATCCCACAGGTAGGTCCGAAAATCGGTGCTACCACAGGCTAACAGATGGCCGGCGGGTTGAATGGCGATAGCCCCAATCCGCATCGAGGTGGGATGGGCAAAGGTATGCAATAATTGCCCCTGCGCCACATTCCATAGAAAGACCGTTCCCTCTCGCCCCCCACAGGCGAGAAGTTGCCCGTCTGCCGTGAACATCAGCCCTAAGGGCGCCACATCTCTCATTTCAAAGGTATGCAGCCCGCGACCGGCCGGCGCTGTCCAGACTTGGACGATTTTATCGAGATAGCCAAGACTGGCCAGCCGCTCTCCGTCGGGGCTAAACATCATGCCCCACGAATGGCCCACATGCCCGGCCAACGATTTAAGCGGATGATCGGTCCCTATCTGCCACAAATAAATCAATTCATCTTCGCCGCTGCTGGCAATCGTTTGCCCATCCGGGCTGAAGGCAACCCGTTGGGTGGCGTTTGAGTACCCCTGGAGGGTCATCATCAACCGTCCGCTATCAGCATCCCACAGGCGAACGGTCTGGTCATCGCTGCCGCTGGCGATTATGTGCCCATCCGGGCTAAACGCCAGGGCCGTCACCGGCTGGGTGTGGCCGTACAGGGTGTGAGTCGCTTCGCCGGAGGGCATCCGCCACAGCCGAACGGCCTGGTCAAAACCAACGCCGGCTAAAATTTGCCCGTCCGGGCTGAAAGTGACGTTGTGAACCTCGTCCTGGTGTCCCTGTAGAATATGTTGACAGTAGCCACTCTCAACCGCCCAGACCCGAACCGTCTGATCGTCGCTGCCGCTGGCCAGCCAGTGCCCATCCGGGCTAAACGCCAGGGAACGCACCATCCGGCTATGACCCTCGAAAATCCGCACATTTTGACGGCCTGCTCCGTTGAGAACGGCGTTCGTCTCCCACAACCGGATTTTCTGGTCGTGACCGGCGGCGGCCACCATCTGTCCATCCGGGCTGAAGGCGACACTCTTGATCTCATCCTCACAGACCAGCCGGGCCAGCGGTTCTCGATCATCGCCCACCGCCCAGATCAACACCGTGCCGTCGCCGCTACCGCTGGCCAGATAGCGACTGTCGGGGCTGAAAACCACCTCAGTCACGGTGTCGGAATGTTCCCGAAAAATGTTGAGCCGCTGTCTTGTCCGGGTGTCCCACACAGAGACCGTTTGATCTTCGCTGCCGCCGGCTAACCAGCGCCCGTCCGGGCTGAAGGCGACAGTCCAAACTAACTCCTGGTGTCCTTCAAACACAGCCACCGGTTGCCCTGTCGCTACCTGCCACAGCCGAATATCCCCGGTTCCCGTCCCGGCCGCCAACCATTGCCCGTCCGGGCTGAAGGCCACACTATAAATGGAAGAAAAGGTGTCGGTTAAAACGGAGCCGCGCAAGTCAGCATCGGCAAAGTTAACCGCCGGTAGCTGTTTGCCCCGCAGATAGGCTTGCCAGACGCTCAAGCCGGAGAAATCCATCCCCCGGCAATCGAGGCCCAGATGGAGCATCAGATTGAGGAGATTACCCCCGGCGTACCCCTGAGCGGGCGTTTCGAGGCGGACCCTGGTCAGCAGATGGCGTGCCTGGTCGGCCACCGTTGGCCCGTAATGGGCGGCCAGCCAGTCGGCCAGCGGGGCCAGAATCAACCGCGCTTGGCTGTGGCGGACATAGGCTTTGGCGTTGGCCTTGATCAGGGCGTACCGGTTGAACCCATCGAGCGGCCCGTCGATTATTTCCTGCCACAGGTGGCGCAGCAGACGGTCGGTCAGATATTCCGTGACCACATTTTGCAGCGTAAAGCCGGCCTCTCGCTTGTCGATGAGCGAACGGCGCTGGAGGGAGCGCAGGGCCGCTAACAGCTCGCCCTGGCGGTAGGTTTCCACCAAATTGTCGCTCAACGTTTGGATCGAGGTCGCTTCCCGCTCGATGGCCAGCCAGACCATCAACGTCTGTTCCAGCGCAGGCAGCCGGGTGAACTGTTGGTCCAAGACATCCTGGACATCCTCAAAAATAGCCGCCTCTTCGTTCAAAAACGTGGTCAAATCCCCCTCGAAAATCTCCCGGACGGTATCGGCCACCAAGATCAAAGCCAGGGGATTGCCGGAGTACCGCTCGACCAGCGCAGCGGTCTGGTCAACCGTTTCCACCAAACCTTCCATCTGCAAGATTGTCTGAGCGGTCTCGACATCCAGCCCGCCCAACCGGAGCGAGCGCACCGGCCGGCCGGGCCGCTCCAAACGGGTGAACCGTTTCGGTTTCTCCCGGCTGGTCAACAGCAGACAACTGTGGTGGTCGCTCTCCCCGAAACGGCGGAACAACTGGCCGTAGGCTTCGTAGCCGGCGCGGAACTCGCCGGCGTGTTCGCCGCTCTGCATCAGGCTTTCGGCATTGTCCAAAATGAGCAGGCAGCGCCACTGCCGCAACCGCTCAAAGAGGCGGTTCAGCCGGTAATCCAGACTGGCATCCGGGGCGATCTGTTCCGACAGAGCTTGCAGCCAGGTTTGTAAAATCTCGTCGAGGGGCGGGGCGTTGAGCAGCGAGCGCCAGATGACCAGCTCGAAGTCAGCCTCGACAGTGCGGACGACCTGGGCGGCCAGGGCCGTTTTGCCCTGCCCGCCGATGCCCAGCAGGGCGATCAGGCGGCAGCGGTCTGCTCCCAGCCAGCTTCGCAAGGTCCGTTGCTCCTCCGTCCGGCCATAGAAGCCGAAGCCGCCCGGCGCATCTCCCCAATCGGTAGGCGGGGGGGCAGCGGGGCGGGGGGAGGGCGGCAAAGCGATCTCCTCCGCGCCTCCGCGCCCCTGCCCCTCGGCTGGATTTTCTACGTCTCCGCTCAATTCTCCGCTCTGTATTTGCTCATACAGCCTGACCGTCTCCGCGGCCGGCTCGGCCCCGAACGTTTCGGCCAGAAGGCGTTGGCAGGTGGCGTACTGCTCCAGGGCCGCCGTGCGTTGGCCGCGGCCGGCCATCGCTTGCATCAGGTAACGATGCCCGCTTTCATCCAGCGGGTTGAGCGCCAGCAGGCGGTTGGCCCACTCGCCGGCTTCCGTAAAGCGCCGCTCGTGCAGATGGAACGGAATCAAATGGTGCAGGCCGACGATAGCTTGCTGGCGCAGCTGCTCCCGCCGGAGCAGAAGCCACTCCTCGAAATCATAGCTATCCGGCAGGCTAAAATTGTGCAAGAAATCACCGGTGTACAGTTGCAACAGGGCGGTCAAGCGGGCAGCGGTGGCCGGGGATAGATCGCCCTCAAATTGAGAGGAGACGTTGAGGGCGGCCAAGCCTGTTTCGAATTCGGCCACATCCAGGCGGCACAACTCGTGGTGAATGGCGATGGTTTGCCGGGTGACAAGCAAATAGGGGGCCAGGTGACGCCGCAGCCGGGTTAAGGCGGTGCGCAGGTTAGAGAGGGACAGTTTTTGAGGACGCTCCGGCCAGAACAGTTCGGCCAGATGCTCTCGGGGTTGGGGCTGGTTGTGACACAATAAATAGATAAACAGGCCCACCTCCTTGGGGGCCAGACGGTCTGTGACAGAGCCATCCTCTTTGAGGATCGTCACCTCCCCAAAAAGAACAACTTCGAGGCGCTGGGTCATTGAGAGTTTCCTGTTTGTCAGTCTATCAGTTTATATTTTTGCTGCTGCTCCATTTTAACGTAACCCGGCCATAATACAAAATAGGCCGGCGTTTTAACGTTTGGGAAGCGTTTGGGAAGCGTTTAGGATGCGATCCCTATGGTATACTGCTGACACATCTTTGCCACACGCCACGCTTAATTTTT
>CAZWZZ010000171.1:0-9754 GCA_964638395.1 uncultured Caldilineaceae bacterium | reverse complement strand
CCACTCCGTTTCGCGCTACTCAGGATGCTATCTCCTAAAATTTAGGACGCACCCACCAAGTATTACACCCACGGCGGTCGATTTGCGATTTGGGATTTACGATTTTGGATTGAGGGCCGTTCATTGACAATCGTAAATCGACAATCTAAAATCCAAAATCGACACACGGCGACCACCTCGGCTCGACCACCCTCGTCACCGACAACGCGGGCAACGAAGTTGGCCAGGCCATCTTCGATCCCTACGGCGCTATCATCACCAACACCATCCCCGCCACCCTGACCGACCGGCTCTTTACCGGCCAGCGGTGGGATCAAGACGCGGGGTTGTATGATTATCGGGCGAGGCTCAGGAGGCAGAGGCGGGAGTATCGGCGGGGGTCTGGTGGTTTGTGGTGGGGTTACGGCAGACGATGCAGGTGAAAGGAGTGACAGACGAGATGAAGGTGGAAGTAACAGCGGAAGATGTGATGAATTTGAGAGAAGGGTTGCGGGCGCGGTTGTCGAAGACGATACCGGTGGAGGAGCGATTGCAAGGTTTGACACCGGAGGAGGTGTTGTCACGCTACAAGCCGGAGGAACGGTTGAGTGGGATTGAGTCCTATGTCGAACGACAAGCGATCCTGAAAGGCTTGCAGCGCACCTTGCGAATACGCTTCAAACTGGAAGCGGAGGCATTGAGCCACTTGGTTGAGCAACTCCAACCGCTGGAGTTGGCCGAGTTGGAGACATTGAGTGAGATTGCCTTGACCGTTGAGTCGCTGGCTGAATTTGAGGCGGGTCTGAGAGACATCCAACAGCGGGGATAACTAAGCCTTTATTCCGCGCCAATGGAAATGCCGGGATTGTGGTCACGTGTGGGACAAGCAGCGAACCTGAGATCGGATAAGGGGTAGGCGCAAAATTCATAAGCCAAAGTTGTTCTGGGGTCATATTATGGTATCCTCCGGGGATAAACGGTTAAGAGTAGCCACGGAGGAAAAAATGAGCAGGCAAGGATCGAAAAAAAGTAAGTTTACAGGACAATACTTCAGAAGAGGCCAAAAACAAAGCTACTCCTCTGAATTCAATGATACGGCGGAAACATTATCTTTGCGTCGGGATATGGTGACTTTGCTTACGTATGTCCGCGATAATAAGGTAGTTGGTACGCAAAGTACCGGCAATATGCCCCTCAAAGCCGTGCGTGAAGTGACGGCGCGTTTTGTCAAACCGCCTCGATTGGATACTATTATTGGGGAACGAACCTACCGCCTCCGTAGCGAAGCGGATGTGTGGCCCTTATATTTTCTCCACATCCTGGGCGAGGTAGGCGATCTCCTGGCAATCGCGCCGGCGCGACGTTGGCGGCTTACCCGCGAAGGGGAAAAGTTTCTGAGCGCCTCTCCGTTGCCCCAGGTGACCTTCTTGCTTACGGTGTGGTGGACAAAAGTCAACTGGCTAGTAGCATATCCATTTGAGGGCATGGGGGAGGCACTTCCCCCTTTTTTCAATATCCATACCCTCAACCATTTACATTCCTGCCCGGTCGGAGAACCTATTCCCTTTGAGAAATTTGCGGATGATTTAATTGAAGAAACAGGTTTAGTGTGGACGGCACCAGACAGCAGCTTTGCGAGATTCTCTCTGCATGGTTCGATTGAGCAGATGGTAATACGTATCCTAATGGTTTTTGGAGCCGTAGCGTGCAACTATCGAGAAGAACCATTAGGCAAGAGTACTACTTCGAAGCTTGATACTTTTGAGATTACGCTATTTGGCAAAGCATTACTAAACGCTGTGGCTATCGCAATTGGTTGAGGCGGCGATGACGACAACCACGGTGATCTCAGACAAAAAAGAGCTGGCCGGCGTGGCCCTGCCGGCCCTGCTGACCGGGGCCGTGGCCATTGGCTTTTCGGCCATTTTTGTGCGACTCAGCGAGGTTGGCCCGATCACGACGGCCTTCTGGCGGATGCTCTTGGCTTTTCCGGCCTTTTGGGTGTGGCTGCGCCTGGAGCGGCAGCGGTCTGCCTCACTGCCCCGGCCCACCGACCGCGCCGACTATCTGTGGCTGGCCAGTGTGGGTCTCTTTTTTACCGGCGATCTGGTCGCCTGGCATCTGTCGATCAACTTTACCACGGTCGCCAACGCAGTCCTGCTGGCCAACTTCGCCCCCATTTTTGTCACGCTGGGCGGCTGGTTGCTGTTCCGCCAGCGTGTCACGGCGACGTTTGTGGGGGGTATGCTGCTGGCCCTGACCGGCGCGGCGATACTGGTAGGGGCCAGCTTTCAGTTGAGCGACCAACGACTGTGGGGCGACCTGCTGGGTCTGATCACAGCCGTCTTTTACGGCGGCTACATTCTGTCGGTCAAGCGCGTGCGCGGGACGCTATCGACGGCGACGGTGATGACCTGGGGCGCGGCCATCACCGCGCTGCTGCTCCTGCCGCTGGCCCTGTGGTGGGAAGCGACGCTGTTCCCCCCCACTTTGTACGGCTGGCTGATCCTGCTGGGGTTGGCCCTTTTCTCCCACACCGGTGGCCAGGGGTTGGTTACGTTTGCCCTGGCCCACCTGCCCGCCTCCTTTTCATCGGTCACGCTCCTGTTGCAGCCGCTACTGTCGGCCCTCTTTGCCTGGCTGCTGCTTGACGAAATCCTGACCCCGTGGCAAATGAGCGGCGGGGTGGTGGTGCTGATCGGTATCTTCATCGCTCGGCGGGCCAGCCGCCTGGGTTGAGGGTGAGATGTCCAACCTTTCAATCTTTCAATCTTTCAATTTTTCAATCTTCCGGGGGCCGCGTCCCGATTACTCCACCACTTCCCCCTCCAAAATATCCCACGCATCGACAAAGCCGTTGCTCATAAAATTGGAAGCCCGTTTCAAATACAACTCAGCCGATTTGTCGCCGGGGTCCTGCTCCACGACGCGGTTGAAATAGACGTAGGCTTTGGCAAACAGTTTGTCGTGATAAAATTGCCAGCCCTGCTCGAAATCTTGCCGCGTCTGGCGTTTGAGGACGTTCTGTTCCGGCGCATCGCCATCAAATATGGCGTAGACCGAAACGGCTTTGTGACGCCCCTTGACCTGCACCCGATCCAAGATGCGGTAATGATAATTACCGGTGTCGGCCAGCCGGTGGAGCGTATCCTCACTGATGATGAGATGGACGTTATACCGCTTGGTCAACCCTTCCAGCCGGGCGGCGGTGTTGACGGCATCGGAGATGACCGTGCCCTCCATGCGCTGCGTCTCGCCAATCGTGCCCAACATCAGCCCGCCGGTGTGAATGCCGATGCCGATTTCGATAGGCGCTTGCTCATTCGCCCGCCGCTCCTCATTGTAGACGGCCAGCCTTTTTCGCATAGCAATAGCTGCCTGCACCGCATCATCCACCGGGCCGGGAAAAAGGGCCATAATCGCATCGCCGATATATTTATCGATAAAACCGCCATACTCCCGAATAATCGGGCCGATGTTGCTCAACAGAGAGTTGATGAAATCGAAATTCTCCTTCGGCGTCATCCGCTCCGAGAGCGAGGTAAAGGAGCGAACATCGGTGAACATAATCGTCATCTCCTCCTGCACCTGATCCCCCAGATTGACATCGAGGATGCTCTCCTTGCCCAGGAAATGGAGAATTTCGTGGGGCACAAAGCGGGCATAGGCCGCACTGATTTTGGCCAGTTGCAGATGGGTCTGGATCCGGGCCAGCAGCTCATTTTTGGAGAAAGGTTTGGGCAGATAATCGTTGGCCCCGGAGACGAAACCCTGCACCAGGTCGCCGACCTGGTTTTTGGCGGTGAGCATAACCACCGGCAGTTCGTTGGCCGGATATTTTTCCCGTAGCCGTTGGCACACTTCATAGCCGGACATTTTGGGCATCATCACATCCAACAACACCAGGTCCGGCTTCTGTCCATTTTCGACCGCCTCCAGCGCCTCCATACCATTGACAGCCTGAATGACGGCGTAATCCTGTAGGGCCAGTTGGTTGACCAACACCTGGCGGTTGACCGGCTCATCATCGACGACCAGCACCGTGAATTTGCCGCCGCCGGTCGAACTGTTCGGGGTGACTAATGGCAGCTCGATATTCGACTGCACCCGGACTAATTCCTGGCCGATGCCCGGCGCTTGCTCCAACGATTTGGGGCTGACCGGCAGGGTGAAGGTAAAGCGGGAGCCTTGACCGATCTCCGACTCGACCTGAATAGAACCGCCGTGCAGTTCGATCAGTTGCTTGCTGATCGACAGCCCTAACCCCGTGCCGCCATAATTTCTGACGGTCGAAGCATCCACCTGCTCGAACGATTTGAAGATGTCCTCCAACTTTTCGGGGGGAATACCGATCCCGGTGTCGGAGACAGTGATCTCAACCATGCCTGCCTGTGTCCGAGCCGAGATGGTCACTTTCCCCTCATCGGTGAATTTGATGGCGTTGCCGACCAAATTGTGCATAATCTGCTGCAAGCGATTCGCATCGCCGGCCACCAGCGGAATGTCGTCGCCGATCCCATTCTCCAAAATCAACATTTTCTCGGCCAGCAGCGGCTCCGACAGGGTCAGAACAATGTCGGTCACCTGTTTGAGATCGACGGCCCGAATTTGGAGGTCCAGGTCGTAATGCTTCAGCTTGGAGAAATCGAGAATATCGTTGACCAGATTGGCCAGCCGTCGCCCGCTGGTCACAATCATACCCAGGCTGTGCTGCTGTGGCGGCAACAGATCGCCGGTGGCCCCATCCAGCATCGACTCGGCGATGCCGATGATGCCGTTGAGGGGAGTCCGCAGTTCGTGAGAGGTGTTGGCCAGGAACTCATCCTTGAAGCGGTCCATCTCTTCCAGGGCTGTATTCTTCTCTTCCAGCTTGCGCGTCTCCTCCAGTTGGTTTTGGTAGAGGAGGGCGTTTTCGATAGCCGGGGCAATTTGCAGGGCCAACGTGTTGAGCAGTTTCAGGTCGGCGGCGGTGTAAGCGGTCGGGGTTTCGCTGCCGATCACCAGCACGCCCGTGACCTCCTGTTTGTTTTTGAGGGGGGCGCAGACGAGCGACCTGAGCGGGTGGAGATGGATGTAGCGCCGGTCGGCTACCACATCGTTGACAATCTCGGCTTTGCCCGATTGGGCTACATCGCCGATGATACCCTGCCCCATTTTAACGTTCGGCGCAAAATCCACTTCCTCGCCCAGCACGGCAGTCCGCTTCAATTGCCCCGATTTTTTGTCCAACAGCAGAATCATCCCCCGCTCCCCGGTGATGAGCCGGCTGGCCTCGTCGAGGGCCAATGCTAACACCGACTCCAGGTGCAGGGTGGCTGTCAGCTTCTCGGAAATATTATAAAGCAGGTTGATTTCCCGGTACCGATCTAAAACCTCATTGGCTAAGGTTTTCTTTTCGATCTCTTTACTGACCAGGTAACTCAGAAGCGAGGCGAGAGCCTGGGCCAGCCCGGACTCCCCAACGACCCAACCGATTGTCTCATCGGCCAACGTCACCGGATACCGGTCGCTGCCGGTTTCGACGTCATGGCCGAGCAACAGGTTGCCCTGGCTGTCCTTAATAGCGACAGGGCCAGCGGCAGTATTGATAAAGTTTTCGACAATCGAGGCCGCTTCTTTTTTGCGACGGATAAGGCGTTTTAAGCTGACATGCGCCATAAGCCATTTACTCTCTGCCCCACCCTGATCTTTTTCAGGTTTCTTGTTCTCATTGTGAGTGACACCATTGCAACAACCACCCTCCCAACCTCCCCAGTAGCAGGAGAGGGGGTATCTTCCCCCCGATTCGGGGGGATTGAGGGGGATAAAATCACCAACTCCGCCGTTACAACCCCAAAACCTCTTCGGCCTTCTCCAGCAGCTCATCCGGGTCGAACGGTTTGGTCATATAGGTGTTGGCGCCCACCTCCAGCCCCTTCTTTTTATCGAACTCTTGCCCCTTGGCCGTCAACATCACGATGTACACATCATCCAGCTTCAACTCTTGCTTGATCCGCTGGCAGACATCAAAGCCATTGACCTTTGGCATCATCACATCCAGAAAGACAAGGCCCGGCTTTTCCGCCTGAATCATCTCAATCGCTTCCTGCCCATTGGTCGCGCTGAGTAATTCTACCCCTTCATCTTCCAGGTCTTCCAAGGTTTGTTCGATCAGTAAACGAATGTGAACTTCATCATCAACAATTAAAATTTTTGGTTCCATCATCTATTCCTTGAGGAGGTTTTTTTCGATAGTTGCTCTTTGAAAAAAGAAAATCAACACATTCTCCAACCCTTTTTCAAAGCGAATGGCTTTAACGACATCCTGCTCCCGTTCAGCGCGGAGGGCGTTGAAAATAATCATATCCGGTTTGACCGACTTGGCTTTTTCCACCAATCCCTCATTGTCGGAAACTGCCGTGACGTTATATCCCTGATTTTTGAGGATGTCCGACAATGTATCCAGCGGTGAGGAACGTTCATCAACCACAAGCACCCGCTTTTGGGAGGTTTTCTGAGAGAGTAGCGCCTCCACTTCATTAATCAGGGTATCGGCGTCGATGGGTTTTTGAAGATACCGGTCGATACCGATCCGATATCCTCTGGCCCGGTCTTGAACGATGGAGAGAATGATAATCGGGATTTTGGCCGTCTGGAGATCGCTCTTGAGGACGGCGGCCACATCAAAGCCATCGATCCGGGGCATCATCACATCCAGGGTGATGAGGTCCGGCTTGAGCTTCTTGGCCTGAGCAATCGCCTCCAGGCCATCTCTGGCTTCATGAACCTCGTACCCTTTCGCTTCTAGCTCCTGCCGGAGTAGCTCCCGAATGTTAGGTTCATCATCGACCACCAGGATTGTCTTGGCCCCCTTCATGGCCGCCGGTAACGACGTCACCCCTTGCGCTTCCAATTCCCGAACCAGCGTCTCGATATTGATGCTCTGTTCCGACTCCGGCTCGATGTTGGGGCCGACTCCGTTGCTTATCTCCGGGTTGACCGGCAGGGTGAAGGCAAACGTGCTGCCCTGCCCCACTTCACTCTCGACCCAAATTTGGCCCTGGTGATGTTCGACAATTTGGCGACAAATCGGGAGGCCCAGGCCCGTCCCTTGCGGTTTATCCGTCAGGGTATCGCCCACCTGTTTGAACCGCTCGAACACCGTGGGCTGATCGCTCTTGGCGATACCCAACCCGGTGTCGATGACGCTGATCTGGATGTCGCCCTTGACCCGCTGCGCCCGGCAGGTGACCGATCCCTCGTCGGTAAATTTGACCGCGTTGGAAATCAGGTTGATGACTACCTGGATCAAGCGATCTTTATCCCCGACAAATCGGGGCAGATTCGGTTCAATATCCTTAATCATCGCCAAATCCTTCTGCTCAAAGAGGGCCGAGGTCGCCGCCAGCGCCCGCTCGACAACTTCGTTGATGCTCAAGGGCTGCATATTCCACTCGATCTTGCCCGCCTCCATCTTGGCAATGTCCAGGACATCGTTGATGAGCGCCGTCAGGCGTTCCCCCTCCGAAACGATGATGTTGATATTGGTTTCGACCTGCTTGACGGCCCGCTTGACTTTTTTATTGTCACTTTGAACCGTGGGGAAGATGACCTCGTCCAACTTCTTGCGGATGATCTTGGCAAAACCCAGCACCGAGGTCAACGGTGTGCGTAGCTCGTGGGAGACGGTGGAGATGAAATCGGTCTTCATCCGATCCACCTGTTTCTCCACGGTGACATCACGTATGAGGATGACCGCGCCCAAATCATTGTTGGTGGGGGCTGTTGTGGCCAGCACCTCATCGTGCGTGCGTTTCAGAATCGCCGTGGCCACTGCCTTGCCGATGCCATCATTGACCAGGGCCAACTCGGTCTCAAAAATGGCCCTGGGCTTTTTCTCGCTCTTTTTGACCAGATTGGGGATTTCATTGTTGAACACCTCATCACACCGCCGCCCGATGAGACTTTGCTCATCCAGATCGAACATAGCCAAAAGCGCGGGGTTGACCACGACGATTTCACCCTGACCATTGGTGACCAGCACTCCATCAATCAGATTGTCGATAATCGCCTTGAGATGGTTGAGGGTCCACTCCAACTGCTGGAAGGCGTTGCTCAGATCACCCACAATATTGTTCACAAAAACGCCGAGCGCCCCCACCTCATCGGTGGTACTAATATCGACCCTGGTATCGAGCCGGCCATCAACGATATCTTTAGCCGCCGCTTTCAGGGCATCCAGCGGTCTGGAAACCGTGCCGACGGTAAAATAAACGATGCTCACAGAGACAACCAGCCCAATGGTGGTGATGATGAAAATCAGGCGGCCTGTCCGCTCATTGCTTTCCAAAACCCGGCCAATGGCCGCGCTATGGGTCTCCTGGGCCGCTCGTGTCTCGGCGGTAATGGTCGTTTCAAACGTCCGGTCGACCGTCTCCAACTCCCGCTGCAAGGCACGGTTGGTCGTAAAAAGATAAATGCCGAACAGGCCGAAAATTATAACGATGTTGCTAAAGGCTAACATTAACCTGAACTTGATACCCATACAGTTTGCCTATCCCCGTTACGCTCCTGATTCCTTTATGTGAAGTGAGATGGGTGGAAGTCGAACGCCTCTCTGAAAACAAAAATGCCCAAATCACAGACCCGTAAATTACCGAACAGGCTGTGGTTAGGGCATATACTCGACACCGGATAGATAACTCATCATTAAATCGTTACCACGTAAGATTTCTGTTAAGGAGCAGGCCGCAAAATTAAACAGACGGGCTTTAATTTTGTAGCGAAAGCTAGATGTAGTTTAAGTTAAGATCGACTTAAAAACAACAGAGCAAAAAGTCCCAATTGCTCTATATAGTCATTTGATATAAGTGTGTTGTTTTTGGTAATAGATAGACCGGCTCGGCGCTGTTCGGCGACGGGATATAGCGGCACATTGCCCTTTTGTCCGTTTCCTCCTATAATTTCCCGAAAATTTAAGGAGTTTCGTGTGTCCAACCAACCCCAATACAATCGACGTGGTCATTGATGGCGTCTACCTCAAATTCGTCGTGGCGCAGACGGCTCTGGGTAGGGCTGGTGTTAGCCGGTTTCAGCGTAGGGGTGGCCCTGTTACTGTTGGAAGGGGCGGCCCGGCTGTTGCCCCCGCCCTACGGCCCGGAGCAGGGGCCATTTTACGTCTGTGATGAGGCGCTAGGCTGGACGGGCAAGCCCAATTTCCAGGGCGTGATCGAGGGGCTAGGGTTTGAGCAAACGGTCACCTTCAACCGTCTGGGTATGCACGACACCGATCATCCCCGGACCAAACCGGCCAACACCACCCGCATCCTGATGGTAGGCGACTCTTTCGTCCAGGCCGTGCAGGTGGCCGAAGCGGAGTCTGCTCACCAAATTTTGGAGGATTATCTCAACGAGCGGGCGGGGGCAGGGGCCAATCAGTTTGAGGTCATCAGCGGAGGCGTCATCAACTGGGGCACGAACCAACAAACGCTTTTCTACCGGCAGCAAGGTCGCCATTTCCAGCCCGATGTGGTGCTGCTGATGTTCTACATCGGCAACGATTTCCTGGATAATCTGCCCGGCAACGTCCTGACCATTCAGGGCCGCAACTGTTACGCCCCATATTTTGCGATGTGCGACAGCGACCTCATACCGGCCCCGCTGACCTACGCGCCGGGGGTCAGCCGTCTGGATGGTAACTGTGGGACGGTTCGACGGGGGGTAATTAATGCGTTAGGGCGGCTGTATCAACATTCCCGGCTGTACCAACACCTGGAGCCGTTGGCGGTGGCCAATC
>CAZWZZ010000170.1:0-9774 GCA_964638395.1 uncultured Caldilineaceae bacterium | reverse complement strand
GGTGGGATAGCCCGGAGGCGACCGATTATATCTGGGCCTTGGTCGCTTCGACCCCCAATTTAGATCGGGGGGACACGTGGAGCCGGCACGTGGATACCTGGGCCGGGGATGATCCCCACAGTTGCGAGGCGGCCCTGAGCAACGGCGAGATGGGGCCGCTGCGGGGCTTCGGCCAGGTCTGGTGTGACCAGCCGGAGGTGCGGCAACGGTTGCGTGCCCCCCGCGAATTAGAGCGCGGCTCCGGGGGCACGCCTCCCTTTGGCCGAGTGCAGTTTTATCAGGGTGGGGTGATGTTGGATAACCCCATCAACCGTGAGATATACGTTCTGTTCGATCAGGGGGATTGGCTGCGGTTTGGGTATTAGCTTTAGTTGGCAGTTCGTGACCAATCCTGAATTCGAAGATCAGAGATCACCTCGAAATCTCTACGGTTACGGGTGACCAAAATGGCGTTATGGCTGAGGGCAACTGAGGCAATTCGTAGGTCTTGAGTGCCGGGCCGATTTTTGTGGTCTTGGCGAAGTCGATTAAAGTGAACGGCGGCGGCTTCATCGTAGGAGAGAACAGAAACGGTTCGATAAAAATGGAGCGTTTCTTGAAAGTGAGCGAAGGCAGTAATGACTTGTGCTGCCGTCTTGGCCCGATTAACCTGAGCCAAACGCCCGCGCATCTGTTCCATAGCTGAAACGACGGTTACGGCGATATGTTTCGAGGGGATTGCCGTTATTCGAGCAGTAGTCACGGAATGTCCGCGTTGCAACAGGGTAATATGGTCTGTGTCGAGGATAAACAACGGGGTCATGCGTCCGGGTTTGATTCGTCAATCTGCCGGCGATAGGCTTCTACCTCGGCTATAAAATCATCCCACGTTGGGTCATCGGCCCACATCCCGGCAAATTTGCGCCAGGGATGATCTTCTTGCTCAAGGGGAGCGTCAAGTTCGATCTGAACCACTTCGGGCGGTTGGCTCAGATACTCGACTAACTGATCCTTGATTTGGAGCAGGGCTGCATCACGGGAGTCTTCTTCAATGACCAACTCGGGCCAGTCACGCACGCGAGCCACATACTTGTTCTTTTTTCGTCTGAGTATCACCTCGTAGGTCACGACCGAACCTCCTCACATTTCAGTTAGCAGTTATTAAGGAAACTATAGCATAAATTCAGGCCGTTGACCAGAACCATTTACAACTCAACCACCTGATCTTTGGCAATCTTACGTCCGGCCTGAATATCCCGCGTCGAGAGGCCCTCGATGATGAAGCTAAACAGCCCCAGGATGACTTCCGGGCCGAATTGGGAGATGTGGAGGACGATGCTGACGGCGGCTACCACTTCGTCGAAATTGGCCACTTTGGGCAGGTCGGCGTAGGTGATGTCCATCGTCAGCTTGACGGCGGCTTGAAAGAGGCCGACGCCGCCTGGCGCGCCGGGCACGGAGAGGGCCATGCCCAGAGCCGGGAGCATCAACGTCGGGGTTTGCCAGGGAATGGGGGAGCCGAAATCGAAGGCCAGCAACGTCACCCAAAAGGAGATGGGGACGACGACCCAGGTCAGCGCGTTCCACAACGTGACCATCGCCAACTGCTGCGGATTTTTCAGAATGGACAGCCCCTTGCTGAAGCCGTCGATGAGATCGAGCATCAAATCGGCTAAATCGTCGGGCAGCCGTTGGTGGATCAAATTATCGACGGCTTGCCGGTTGAAGATGAAGACGAAGAGGGCGATCAGGACGCCGATGTAAAACGCGCCGCCAATCAATCCAAAGGTTTGCAGCCGCTCATCCCGCGTGCCTAGGATGACCACGACCAGCAGCAGAAACAGCACGGTCAGGCCATCGAAGACCCGCTCCACGACCAGGGTAGCAAACGCGCCGGTCTTGGAAATGCCGGTCGAGCGACCAATAACGTAGGCCCGCAGAAACTCCCCGGCCCGAGCCGGCAGGACGGTGTTAGCCCCGATGCCGATGACCAGAGCGCGGAAGGCGGGCCAAAAGCCAACCTCGCCCATCGGCTTGAGCAGCCATTGCCAGCGAACCGTCCGAAAGTAGAGGTGGATCAGAACCAGAAGCGTGGCCGGGACCAACATCCAGTAGTTAGCGGCGGCAAAGGCGGCGGCCAACTCGCCCCAGTCGATGTTGGCAAACACAAAATCGAGAAACACGAGGCTGATGCTCAGGTTAAAGGTGATATTTTGCCAACGGTCAGTTAGAGTTCCGCTCAAGCTGGTCAAGGCCAAGACGGCCAAGATAACGAGGCAGAAGAGGTAGAAGGGGCCGCCGAGTTGCCAATAGCGGTAGCCAAAAAAAGCGGCTGCCGCCAAGATGACCAGACCACGGCCCAGATTTGCGAGTTTCATAAGCATCTCATTAAAAGGGTTAGAATCAGTACATCCAAAGTTGAGGAGGTAGCACGCCCACGTGCGGCTCCGTTCGGCACGAGGGCCTGCCTCATTCCTCGAAAATTGGCTCACCTGAGAATGGTTTTTGGGATAAACAGATTAAGCTGCTGCCAATGGGAAACGTGCCGCCCCGCCGCAGCCAGAGGGCTTCGGCCCGCCGAACTTGGGTCAGCAGCCAGTTGAGCCAGGCCGGAAACGTACCCTGGCGGTCGATGTTGTCGGCCAGGGGTAGCCAATCCATCGTCAGCCGCACGAACAGGAACAGGGGCAGCAGCAGGAGGTTGGCGTAGGAGCAAACGACCTGCTCGAAGCCCACGTGGGTGAGCTTTTCCTGCAATGCCCGCAGGGTGTACCGTTGCCGGGCGTAGTAAATCTCGTCGTGGGAACTCCACAGCATAGGCAGGGCCGAATCGGTGATGAGCAGCCAGCCGCCGGGGCGCAGCGTGCGGTGCAGTTCACACAGGGCGTGTTCATCATCGGTAATCCAGCGATGGTACAGGACATCGAAAATCGTGACCAGGTCGAAGACGTGGTCGTTAAAGGGCAAAGCCAGACCGGAAGCCTGGGTCAGGCCGGGCAGGGGCCGTCGCCGGGCAAAGTCGATGGCAATCGGGCTAATATCCAGGCCGACGCCGGGCGCATACTGCTGTAAGGCTTGTAGGTTGCCACCCGTGCCGCAGCCAACATCTAAGATGCGAGCGTTGGGGCCGAGGGTGATGTGCTGGTCGATGAGGGAGAAAGCCAGACCGCGCCGCCCCATAAACCACCAGTGGCTATCCTCCAACTCGTACATGGATTCATATTCGGGACGCTCCATCGGTCAGACGACCGTTGCGGCATGGTGGGCCTGGCGGACAACGTCACAAATATAGCGAATCTGTGATTCGGTCAGCGAGGAAGCCGACGGCAGGTAAAAGCCACGCTCACACAACATTTCGGCAACAGGGTAGCGTTGCCCTTTGAACGTCTCGTAGTAAATCGGCTGGAGGTGCATCGGGATAAAGAAAGTGCGCGTTTCGATCCCCCGTTTGGCCAGAAACGCTCGGACTTCATCACGACTCATTCCAAATTCATCCTCGATGAGAATGGAGTACATCCAGAAAACGTTTTTGACGTTACCGGCCTCCGGGGGGGTGACAACGCCGGGAATATCTTGCAACAACTCGGTGTAGAGGGCTGCATTTCGCCGCCGGTTGTCGATGAAGCCCTCCATCTGCTCCGTCTGGGCCACACCCACGGCGGCCTGGAGATTGGTCATGCGGTAGTTGAAGCCCATATATTTGTGCCAGAAGTGGCGCTCTGAGGAGAAGGCGTGGTCCCGCAGGTTTTGGGTCAATGTGGCCAACTTCTCGTCGTTGGTGGTAATCATCCCCCCCTCGCCGGTGGTGATGATTTTGTTGGCGTAGAAGCTGAAGCCGCCGGCGTGGCCCAGGCTACCGGCCCGTCGCCCTTTGTACTCCGCGCCGTGGGCCTCCGCCGCATCTTCCATCACAAAAATCCCGTATTTTTCGGCGATTTCCATCAGGGGGTCCATATCGACCGGATGGCCGTAGGTATGGACCGGCATAATGACTTTGGTTTGGGGCGTAATTTTGTCGGCCACCTGATCGACATCCATATTCCAGGTGCAGGGTTCGGAATCGACCAGCACGGGGGTGGCTCCGGTGTAGGCCACGGCGTTGATGGTGGCGATCATAGTGAAGGTGGGCAAAATGACCTCATCGCCGGGACCGAGACCCAGTGCGGCTAGCCCCAGATGGAGGGCGACCGTGCCGTTAGCGCAGGCCGTGCCATATTTGCAGCCACAGGCCGCCGCGAATTGCTCCTCAAAGGCCGGAATATATTTCCCGGCAGATGAAATCCAGTTCGACTCCAGGCAATCGGTCACATATTTTTTTTCATTGCCGCCCAGCGTCGGTTCGCAGACAGGGATGATTGATTTATCGGCGTCGGCCTGGGAAACGGGGATACGGCTGATGGAAAAAGAAAGCTCCGGGTCCTGGCCCGGAATAATCGGCGCTAACTCTTCGCCCAGGTCGGCCAGCGTAATCTTCGCAGGTTGTAACATAATGGAACAGAACTCCTTGTTCTAAAAAAGCGCCCCCCTGACTTGAAAATCTTGCTAAGGGGGGTTGCGGTCTACTGATTTTATTGACTGGGGAAATTATAACCACTTCCCCCAGTTCCGCAACCTATCTTTGCCACGTCCGCAGGCCCCACAGCAGGCAGAGCAACCCCAGGCCAGTGGTGAGGGCCGACACCGAGGTCACGGCGACCAGGCCGCCCATCTGCCACAGCCCCCCGCCCAGCAGAGCGCCCACTACCCGGCCCACGCTCATCGCTGCCAGGAAGGTAGCCATCATCGTCGCTCTGGCATCCGGCAAAATCTCGGTGAACAGAGAAAATGAGGTGACGACGCTAAATTCAAAGAAGAGAAACAGAATAAACAAGCTGACCAGGGCCGAGGCGACGGTCAGGCCGAGGAGGGGCAGCAGCAGGTAACTGAGCGTGGTCAGGGTCAGACCAATGAGTAGGGCACGTTTCAGGCCGACCCGATCCGCGAAGGAGACGACACCGATTTCGCCGAGCAGTTCCGCCGCGCCGATGACCGAGGCAGCCAGACCCACCGCCGTCAGGCTGAGGCCAAATGATTCCAACCACAGGCCGATGACCACAAACAAACTATCGTTGGCGATACTCATCCAAAAACCGAAGCCTAGCGCCCCCAACACCGCCGGTTCGCGGCGCAGCAGTCGCCAGGCTTTGGCAAACGTGATTCGGCCAGCGTGAGAGGCTGTCCGCCCTCCGGCCGGCATAAGCCAGCCCAGGACGACGATGCTGAGCAGGGCTAAGCCCCCAATGAGAAGAAAGGGCAGTTGCCAGCCCCGGCGGGCAATCAGCAAACCAATCAGGGGAATACCCAGCAGCGAACTGCCGGCCCAGGCAAACTCGACGACGCCGATGGCCAGGCCGCGTCGGTGATAAGGCACGTGCTGGCCGATGTAGGCTTGCAAGGCCGGATCGAAGATGCTTTTGCCCAACCCGGCCAGCAACAGGGCCAGCAACACCATGCCATAAAAGGGCAGCAGCCCCCCGGCCAGCATGCCCACAGCCAGCATGCCCAGCCCCCCCAGAATCATCGTCCGGTAGCCCCAACGGTCGCTGAGAGGGCCAAAGGCGGGGCTGAGAACCCCGGTCGCCTGGTTCACGGCTACCAGCGAGGTAATGGCCGTGACCGGCACGCCCAGCCCCCGGCTCAGGGCCGGGGCAAAGATGTAAGGAAAGCGCCGGGCCGTATTCAGCAAGAAGCGGGCCAACGTGGCTACCACAATTTGGGCCATCAACAGCCGGGGGGAGGGGCTTTCGGCCAGGGGAAGGGATTGCTCTGACATAGGGGGGCTTTTATGGAACCGGGGTCGGGGTGGTTAACCCCTCCGTTACATTGGAATAGAGGTTCCCTACAGAGGGACCCAGTAAAAATAAGGCGGCTATGACAACGATAACAATGAGAACCAGAATCAAGGCATACTCGACCAAGCCCTGGCCTTTCTGATCACAGGTGAAAAATATCTTGTTCATCTTAACCTCGCAATTTCAAGTCCGAGTTCGACAGAGTACGATAACTGGGGCAATAAACGAATGAGGGCTGTCTAACGGGATTGACCGAATTAAACGCATTTGAATTAGGTTAATCCTCCTGATTCGTTGTTATGGCCTGATTTTCCTCTATACACCCTCCTCGCCGCTCTCGGCCTTTCCATTGTCATCGTCATGGTCATAGTCATCATCATCGTCATTGTCATCGCCCAGAGCCGTTTCAATGTCCGGCAGTTCCAGTTCCGGCAACTGGTCGATATCTTCCAGGCCGAAATAGCGCAAAAATTCAAACGTGGTGCCAAATAGAATGGGGTAACCAACGGTGTCGAGCCGCCCGACCTCCTCAATCAAGCCCTTGCTGAGGAGTGTGCGTAAGACGCCGTCGCTGTTGACGCCCCGAATGGCCTCGATTTCGGGCCGGGTGATGGGTTGTTTGTAGGCAATCATGGCCAGCGTTTCCAGGGCCGCCGTCGAGAGTTTGCTGGAAACGGAGAGGCCCAAAAATTTTTCGATGTAGTCAGTCAATTCCGGCGCGCTGACAATCTGTAACTTCGGTCCCTGACGCTGTAGGCGAATCCCCCGGTCGGCCAAATTTGCTTTGAGCCTGTCCAGAGCGGCTTCGACCGTCGCCTGGTCACACTCGACCGTCGCCGCCAAGTCCCCGACCGTCACCGGCTCGGAGGCTACGAATAGTAGCCCTTCCAATATTTTAGGCAAACTCTGTTCAGATGGTGTATCCGTTGTCATCTTTCTCCAAGGGTGCTATAATTTCCCGTTGAATTTCAGTCAAGAGGGTAAGCGTTCACTCCCCCTCCTTGAGGGAGGGGTTGGGGAAGAGTGGAATTCTGGTCGTCAAGTATGGTCGGGGTCAATTCAGGCCCGCTTCGGCGTGAATCCCCCACCCCTTCCCCTAGCATGGGGAGGGAGTACACGCTTACTCAAGAGGATTGGTGAACTGCAAGCGTATCACCAATTTTCTAATTACTCAAAAAGGAAAGCAGACGATGTTTGGTGACTATAAACCAAAAGCCTTTACCCTCCTCTTAGTTCTCATTTTCTTGACCACATTGGCTTGTGGCCTGGGACGGAGTAGCACTCCTGAGCCGCAAGAAGCCGGGCCACCCGAAGGGACGATTAACGTCAATCAGGAGGCGACCGACCGCCTCAAGCAAAACTTCAATCAAGCCCTGCAAGAAACAACCACCAACAACGAGGCCCGCCTGCGTGTCACCAACGAAGAAATCACCTCGTTGGTGGCCACGGATTTGGCCCAAAATGATCAAATCCCGGTCAGCAATCCCCAAGTCTGGTTCACCGCCGGCCGCATTTACATGACCGGCGATGTGACCGCTCTGGGGCTGACCAACGAATCGACCATTGTGGCCACTGCCGTGGTGGAAAATGGGCGCATGGTGGTCGAGGTGGAAGAGGCCACAATGGGCATGTTTGATTTTCCCGACTCGATGTTGGAGTCCCTGACCCAGACCGTCAATGAGACGCTGGCCAACTCGCTGGTTGACATCGAAATTACGCAGTTGGAAATTTTAGAGGGGGAGATGTTCATCACCGGCACGCAGCGTGGCCCGTAACTAAGCCTCCTCAAACAGGCCTTCGACAAAGGCTTCCGAGTCGAACGGCGCAATATCTTCCAGGCTCTCCCCGGTGCCGACGAAGCGAACCGGTACTTCCAACTCTTTGCCGATGGAAAAGACAACGCCCCCTTTGGCGGTGCCATCCAGTTTGGCCAAGACGACCCCGGTCGCTCCGGCGGTCTCCTTAAAATGTTGGGCCTGGGAGAGGGCATTTTGGCCCGTCGTCGCATCAAGAACAAGCAGCGTTTCGTGAGGCGCAGCGTGAACCTGTTTGCGGGCAATGCTCTTGATTTTTTCTAGCTCCTGCATCAGGTTGAACTTGGTGTGGAGGCGCCCCGCCGTGTCGATGATAACGATGTCGATTTTGCGGGACAGGGCGCTCTTGAGCGAGTCGAAGACGACGGCACCAGGGTCGGAATTGGGATGGTTGGCAATGACCGGACAATCGACCCGCTCGCCCCATATCTTCAACTGGTCGATAGCGGCGGCCCGAAAGGTATCGGCCGCCCCCAACAACACCTTCTTGCCCTGCTGCTTGTAAAGATGGGCCAATTTGGCAATACTGGTGGTTTTGCCGGAGCCGTTGACACCGACCACCAAAATCACGGTCAAAATACGGGGCTTCTCCACCAAAGAGGGCGCGTACCCCTCCAGCAGATTGACCATCTCCTCTTTCAAGACGCGCTGGGCATCCAGCGGCTTCGTAATGCCCTCTTGCCGAACTCGTTCACGCACTGTTTCGATCAATTCGAGCGTCGTCTCCACGCCAACATCGGCCTGAATGAGCAACGCTTCCAAATCCTCCCACATCTCTTCATCAATCTGGCTACCCCCAAACAGGGTCGTAATCTGGCCAAAGACGGAGTTACGGGTGCGGGTTAAACTTTCTTTTATCTTTTTGCCACTAAATCCAAACACTAAGACACCTCGATTAGTCAGTTGCAAAACGTTTCTGGAATGTAACTAGCCGTTAAACCGATCCCCGATTTTATGTGGAGATTTGGGGATTAGGGGATAACATTGATAAAGGATATCCTAATCCCCGCTATGAAATCGGTGTTTCGGGACGACGGCTGAGATAGATACTCTGGGATTATATAACATTCGGGCTAAAGTTGAAAGAGCGGCTGAACTCTGCTATACTGAAAATGCAAAATCCTGTGAGCCACATAGAAATTATCAGTAGATCGCAACGGCAAAAGCTCGGAGCGGTCTGTGATCTTCAACCGCCGGTTACAAACCGGGTTGGAGCGTTTCATTGCAGAGTACTGATTATTAGCGTAGCAAGGAGGCTGGTATGAGCGGATCATCACCGCAATTGATTCGTTTTTTACAGCAAGAAAATGCTCGGCTAAAAGAAGATAACGACACGTTACGTGAGGAAAATCAAATTCTGCGCCGGTATATGGTCGCCCTCCAGGAACTCCACCAGGCCACCCAAGAGATCAGCACCGAAGAAAACCTCATCAATCTTCTGAATGAAATTCTGGGCTACGCTATGTCTCTCCTCGGTGCCGAAGGCGGTTCGCTGGCGCTGTTGGATGATGAAACGGAGGAGTTGGTCTTTGTCGTCGTTCATGGCGACATCAGCGACCAACTGCGGGATTATCGTCTGAAAAAAGATGTCGGTATCGCCGGGTGGGTGGCCACGCACCAGGAACCGCTCATCGTTCAAAACCCCCGCCAAGATCACCGCTTCTCGCCGGAAGTGGATAAAACCTTCAACTTCTACACCCGTTCCATTTTATGCGTGCCGATGGTCGCCGGGCGTAAACTGATTGGCGTTATCCAACTCCTCAATCGCCAGGATGATGCCCCCTTCGACAAAACCGATGTGATGCTCCTCTCCATCTTGAGCCACATCGCCGCGACTGCCCTCGAAGAGATGCGCCTGCATCTGGAAGCCGAAGACGAAGCGGCCCAAGCCGAACCGTAGTCTACGTCGCTTCCCCATCGTCGCTGTGATGCCGGGTCAGCAGAAGGTGACAAGTCTGACTCGAAAAATGCGGATATAAATCGCCGTTCCCCCCATGTTCGTAACCATTATTCTACACCGAACATAAGTTCGAGTATCACTTGGCTACTCGGAATGCTAAACTGGCCCTCACACTGAAATACTCCCAGGCTGAGTCACCGAGTTGTAATTTATCAGAAAGCAAGGTATCCTTACTCTCATTCAACCGCCA
>CAZWZZ010000169.1:0-9786 GCA_964638395.1 uncultured Caldilineaceae bacterium | reverse complement strand
CCTCGATACGCCTTTTCAAGGCTACTCGGGATGCGAACCGCGTAACTCCTAACATAAACCGCAAAGAGGTGACTTATGAAAAAATATGTATTGATCGGCGGTGCCCTTTTCCCGATTACGCTGGCGTTGATTCTCGGCCTGCGGATGAGTGCCGACGCGATGGCCGTCATCATCGGTATCATTTTTGGGTTACTGGCCTCGGTGCCGACCAGCCTGATGCTCGTCTGGACGCTGCGGCAGCGGGATAAGCAGATCGAGGCCCAGTTGCAGGGCCGCTCGCCGGGCCACTATCCGCCGGTCGTCGTCGTCAACGGCCAGCCCGCCGGCAACGGCTATCAAGCCCCGCCCATTCCCTCCGTCTCCAGCGCCGGGTCACGGGAGTTCAAGGTCGTCGGGCAGGATAATACCGAAACGGTGGGCGATGTCCTGCCCGCGTTCTGGGATGAATTGTAATGTAATGGAATGGAACGACTTGAAGAAAAGAATCGCTCAGACGTCTGTAAAACGTAAATCGCAAAACGTAATGTTATTGCCCTTGGCGTCGTTTACGTTTCACGTTTTACGTTTTGAATGGCGATTTAAATATCAGGAACCGCTTAGTTAAGGAAGGTGAAATATGAAAGAAGGTTTGTTGTGGTTCGATAATGACCCCAAGCGAAAATTAGCCGACAAAGTGGGCCGGGCGGCGGCTCGCTACCAGGAGAAGTTTAGCTGCCGGCCCACGATGTGTTACCTCAACGAGGCCGATTTTGATGGGCAGACGGCGGAGATCAACGACATTCGCCTCCAGCCGACGCCGAATGTGCTGCGCCACCATCTATGGATCGGCGTTGAGGGGGAGAGGGCGAAGGCGGCGTAAGGAAATTTCCGAGGCGCTCGGCGTAGACGTTTCGTGCAAATCCAGGTCGCTGCTTACCCCCGAATGACCGTCACCGAGCGACCGGAGGGGGTAGTTGCCGGTTCAGTCGTGGTCCGCTCGGCGATGGGTGGCTGACCGCTGCGCCGGTCGAAGATGACTAGCCAGCCGGTTTCCAGTCCCAGGCCGTTCAAATACCCGTCCAACTGGGCCAGCCCCTCCGCCAGCGGCTCTTTTTCATGGTCACGCCACACCTTTAGCTCCATCGCCACCGTCTCCGGCCCATAGCGCAGACACAAATCCATCCGCCCGCTGCCGATGGCGTATTCCCGCTCCAGCGTTCCCCCGGCGTTAGCCACGCGATGCAGAAAGGCCATTAACACTAGATGAGGGGCGATTTCGTGGTAGGGGGCGCTCTTCAACAACGGCTGGCCGTGTTGCCGCCAGAAGGCTAAAAAAGCGGCGAGCAGTTGGTCAACATCCAGACGACCATCCGGCTTGAGCCAGGTCGGTTGGAGATAGGGTAAGGAAGCCAGAGGGGTATCCGCCAACACGCGGGGTAGGACTTCCTGATAGATAGGGTTGGCAATGACCAATCCCTTTATCGAATCCAGCCGGCACAAGCCTAAATCAAGTACGAAGCGAAGATCATCGGCTGGAACATCGCCCAACGACTGCCCGGCCAACATCGGCTCGATGATCTGTCGCACGCGGGGTTCTCGCAAGCGTTCGGCCAGGCTATCCAGGTGAGTGTCTTGGCGTTGAATGAGGATTTCTTTGGCCTGGTTGATGTGGTCGAGGGTGATGGGGACAGTCGAGTCGGGCAGCAGTTTTTGGGTGATGATATAGGCCAGAGCATTGACCAGCCAGGGCTGGCCTTGAGTCAACTCATAGGCCCGTTGGGTTGCTTCCGGGGTGAAGGGTTGGCCGGTCTCGGCAGTGTGCTGCTGATAGAGCGCGGCCACTTCCGCCGTCGTGAAGTTGTCCAGCGTCAGCGACTCGACCTTGATATTGAAAGGGCTGGCCGTATTCAGCCGGTTGCTGCCGCCGGCGGCCACTTTGTAATCCCGCACATCCCGCAGGCCGATCAGGGCTAAGGACCAGGGAAAACCTTGGGGTCGATTAAAATAGCCATCCCGCAGCTGGCGCAGCATCGAAATGAGGGTTTGATCCTGTAAGGAGTCGATCTCATCCAGAAAGAGAACCAGAGGGCGGGGGGCTGCTTTGGCCCACGTTTTCAGGGCCAGGCCAATGCGCTGACCGGGCGGCGCTTCCGGCCAGGGCGGGGGTTGCAAGTCAGCCGGTAAGCGAATATCGGCTGAACTGCGCCAGGCGCTCAGGATGGCCAACTCCGCCGCGCCAGGATCGTCATTAAAGGCCGAGCCGACCTCAACCGACAGCATCACAGCCACATAGCGTCCGCTCCCCGTCAATTCCTGGGCCAAGGCGGCCATAGCCGTCGTCTTGCCGGTTTGACGTGGGGCGTGAATGACAAAATATCCTTTGTGAGCCACCAGCCGGGGCACATCCGGTAATCGGGCCGCCGCCGGCAGCATATAGTGGTCTTCCGGCTTACACGGCCCGGCGGTGTTGAAAAAGCGGCCAATGTCCATTGAGGTCTCCTGTGGGTTCATTGATTTGCCAACTCTCGATCCTAAGTACAAGATTACATAAGTTTGTTCCGGGTTAAAAATCATCCGGTGTAAAATCCAGCATCAATTTACGGGCACGGTTCACATTAGATTGACATCAGGCCATCCGTAAAACGAAAAACGTAAAGCGTAATGCTCGCTATATCGTCAAATTTTTACTTTTTACGCAATACGTTTTACGTTGGTTGTTGTTCCAGTGTCAATCTAACATCTCAAGTTTCTGAACCACGCCAATTTACGAAAGGGTGTACTAAGCACGACGGCTGGGCGGCTCGAAGTTGGTCAGGATGAGATAGGTGTAAATCCGTTTATCATCGACCACTTCCTCGAAGTAAAGCGTATCGTCGGCCTTGTGTTTATGGCTAAAAACGACGTAGAACCCTTCTTCAAGTCCTTCTGAGGCAAGATAGACGGCTAGTTGACGTTTACCCCGCTGGAAGGTGTATTGATCGGTGAAAACTTTAGTCTCGATCACATACTTTTGTTGGCGGTGGAGGATCAAAATATCGGTGCGTCCCCGGCCCGTAGGCACCTCGATGAAGGTTTGACCGCCTAACCGTTCGATGAAAAAGTTGATGAAGCCATCCAAAGAGTAGTGCCAGGCTGCTTCCTTGAGCTTTTCGGTGTCAAAGGCCCGAAAGCCCCGGCGACGCACATAGTCGTTGTATTTGGTCAGGATGGCGTGGATGTTGAGACCATCGGGCGTGAGGTACGCCTGAAAGGTATCGTAGGCCGAAACATAATGCTCTGTCTCGCCATTGATGAGGGGGCGGAAGGCGGCGATGAGACGCTTGCTGTAAAGGGGTACTGGAATTTCAACAAAATTATTGACGTTTTCGATCACCCCATGTGCGTGTAGAAAGGCAATATTAGGGTCATCTACACTAAAGGGAATGGGGGCATCGTCAAACAGCGCTCTTATCATAAAATCTTGCTTCTGTTTGGCTTTATGGACGATATTTAGGATATTCTTGTCGAACCGCTCAATCAGGAAATGCTTGAGCGTGGGGTAGAAGACCGCCATGCTGATCGGTTGGCTGCGGTCAGGGACCATCTCTTCGACCAGATATTCACACAGCCCACACACCAGACCGGGTTGCCCCTGCGTGTTGTCGTAAATGGCCTTGATAACTTGCGGCTCGAAAGGTTGCCCCGACTCGGTCACATATTGCCCGATCAGCGCCTCGACTTCGGAGAAGGTAAAGTAGGGGATTTGCAGTTGATCGACGACATTGAAGGGGGAGGCTGAGGAAACGACGAGCTCGGCCAGGCTACTGACGCCGACCAATATCAGAGCGTGGAGGGCGTGCCGCTCCTGCTTCTGATACAACGCCCGAAAGGCGTGCATCACCTCGCTCACAACGTCGTCGGGCAGGTCCTCAAATTCATCGATGACCAGGACCATCCGTTTGCCCTGGCGATGCAGGTGGTCAAAAAAGCGTTGAACGTCGATGTGATCTTCGATAGCAAAATCTACGTCAAGGTCGTAATCGACCAGTTCACGCTTGAGCAGATAATCAACGGTCTGGTAAAACCTGGGGCGGGACACCGTCTTGAGGCTCTCGAAGCTAATCCAGATCGAGAGATAGCCACGCTGGATCAATTGGCGAAACAGCAGTTGAAAATAAGTCGTCTTGCCGGCCTGCCTGGGGGCAAAAATGGTGAAATAGCGGCCTTGATCGACCAAGACCTGCCCCTTAGCCACCAGGCTTTCTCGCATCACCGTATAATGTTTGTCAGGATCGCACGGACCAGAGGTGTTAAATCGCCGCATCGGTTGATTTCCGGTTCATTTGCGTTATTGTCAGTAGACCGCAATCGCATCCTGGGTAAACCGAAGAATGAGGTTGTATCGAAGGGTGCTGCGGTCTACTGATTGTAGGTGAACTTTTTTTGCCTGTCAATCATTGGTTCAGGACGCGAGCCTTTCAGGCGTGGGGGACAAGATTCGTGATGATTGGTTGAGCGGCAGCCGTAGGAGATTCCATTATTGACAACGAACTCCAACCTTCCAATCGACCTGAAATCTGCCCCCAAAAATACATTCTGTCAACTTTCAACGATCCGCCTGACCTGTGGTATAATATAGCTTCGATGCAGCGTTGAAACCTTTACAAACGCACAGATAAACGTCTGTGCGTTTTATTATCTATTCAGCAGACCGCAGCATCCTGAGTAAACCGAGGAACGAGGTTGTATCGAAGGGTACTGCGGTCTGCTGATCTTGAGAAGAGGCAGGCAATGGACTATACAATCCGAGATTTGCAGACGTACAACGAGATGGTGGCCCTGCGCCATCTCCAACAGGAAATTTGGGGCTTTGCCGAGCCGGGGGCGGGTCTCTATCCGCCGATTTTGCTGACGATGTCCAAAAATGGGGGCGTTGTGTTGGGCGTGTTTGAGGAAGAGTCGGAGCGGATGATCGGTTTTCTGGTCGGCTTTCTGGGCCGGGAGCCGGGCGGTCCCTTCAAGCTCTGTTCCCAGGTGATGGGTATTCATCCCGATTGGCAGGG
The DNA here is from genome assembly GCA_964638395.1 of uncultured Caldilineaceae bacterium. Taxonomy (GTDB): domain Bacteria; phylum Chloroflexota; class Anaerolineae; order 4572-78; family J111; genus CAZWZZ01. The sequence goes on along the minus strand of CAZWZZ010000169.1, from coordinate 4,765 downwards.
GCAGGGCATCGGCGAGCAGTTGAAGCAGGTCCAACGGGAGCGGACGGTGGCCCAGGGGCTATCCCTCATCACCTGGACTTACGACCCGCTGGAAGCGCCCAATGCCTATCTGAACCTGCACAAATTGCGGGCCATCAGCCGCACCTACTGGCGGGATATTTACGGTGCCGATTTTGGGGCGCTGAACGCCGGCCTGCCCTCCGACCGGCTGGTCGTGGAATGGTGGCTCAGTAGCGAGCGGCTCGATGAGGAGGCCGAGCTTGATTGGGACCTGCTGGATGAGGCCCCCCCGATTTTCGAGACCACAGGCCGGGAGCCGACCCGCCACATCATCCGGGCCAATCTGGCCCTGAGCGCCGAGACGCTGCAACTGGAGATACCGGCCACTATTCACCCCGTCAAGGCGGCCAATATGGAGCTGGCCCTCGATTGGCGTCTGAAAGTCCGCAAAGCCTTCGAGACCTACTTCGACAAAGGCTACGTTGTGACCGATTTCGTCTCCTTCGCCGAGCGGGGCGAGCGGCGCAACCGTTATCTGCTCCAAAAATCGACGCCCGAGTTGCTGGCGGAGATTGGGGTGGCGATGTAAAAGGTTGATTTTTGATTAGGAGTTACCCCCCTCAATCCTCCCGATTCGGTGGGAAGCTGGCTTAATTCGCCCCCCCAAATTGAAATACCATCCCCATTGACAACCCTCTTACTTTTGTGTTATCCTCAATTAATGACTGAACGATTTAGAGTCAGGAGTCGAGGATGACCGGTGCAATGGCTATCGAGCGCGTCGAACCGCCCCCCGAAGCGGGAGGTGGTGTGGCGCGTTTTTGTTTGGTGGCGATAGCGGGCATAGGGAGACCCTCACGCAAAAAATCTCAGAGAACCGGAATATCCCTGAAAACAGCAGCCCGGTGTCGGAAAAATGACCGGCTGAGGAGAGTGTATGTCCCAGGTAAACGAAAACGATTTCTTGCAAAAACCACCTGCCAACCAAGCGATTGCCTACCGCTTTCAAGTCAGTGAGGATATGACTCTGCCAGCCGTGGCGCAGCAGTACGACCACCTGACTTTTCCCCGCATAGGCCGGCGGCTGGAGCCGCAATCAGCAGAGGCACCGTTGCTGGCGGTGATAGCTCGCCACGATGAGGCGTTGGTCGGCATGGCCCTGGCTCAATGGGTGCCCGATGGCCAGGCGGCTTTGTTGATTTCCCTTTTTGTGGAACCGCAACATCGCCAACGGGGGCTGGCCAGCCGGCTGATCGTTCATCTGGAACAACAACTCGCCGGCCGGGGTGGTCACAGGCTGGAAGCGGTCTACCAGTCAAGCTGGTCAAGCTGCCCGGTCGTGGAGTGGCTCCTTCAAAAGCAGGGCTGGAGCGTCCACCTGCCCCACCAGCTTCTCTTTAAGATGACCCCGGCCGAGCTACGCCAATCGTCCATATTTGAGCGGTATGAGTTGCCCCCCGACTTTACCGTTTTCCCCTGGCGCGACCTGACTCCCGCTGAGCGACAGGCGATCCAGGCCGACCGGGATTGGTATCCGGCCGCCCTGGACCCCTTTGCCTACGAGCCATACATTGAGCCAACCAGCAGCATCGGCCTGCGTTACCAGGGCCAGATCGTCGGCTGGAAAATTCACCACTGCTTCAGCCCGGATGTCATCCGCCGGCCCTTCCTCTTTCTGTCCGAAGCGTGCCGGGGAAAAGGGGTGGGTATGGCCTTTCTGGTGGAGTCGCTGCGCCGCTATCTGGACAGCGGCGTGCCGGCCTACATCGCCGAGGTGGATCGGAGCAACCCCCGCCTGGTGCAATGGTGGCAGCGCCACGTCATCCCTTACCTGAGCGAAACGGTAGAGACCTATCGGGCCGAGAAAATCTTGACGACCGGATAACCTGCGATGAATATCAGCGATTTTGTGAGCCGCCAGGCTCGCTCCTGGCCTGACCGGCCGGCGGTGATATTTGAAGAAACCCGCCTGACCTACGCCGACTTCAACCGGCGGGTCAACCGGCTGGCCAATGCCCTCCGCAATCTGGGGCTAAAACAAGGTGACAAAATAGCGACGCTGCTGCCCAACTGTCTGGCACTGCTGGACAGCTACTGGGCGGCGGCCAAAACAGGGCTGGTCATCGTTCCGTTCAGCCCCATGCTGCGGAGCGAGGGCCTGCGACGGCTGCTGCACGATGCCGAACCGGAGCTGCTGCTGCTCCAGCCCGATCTGATCGACCAGCTTGAGCCGCTGCGGGGTGACCTGTCGCTGCCGCCGGAACGGTATCTGGTCACCGGTAATAACGCCTGGCCCGGCTACCAACGCTACAGCGAGCTTACGACCGCCGCCCCGGCCGGCGACCCGCCGTCCATCATCATTCCCCCCGATGCGCCTTACAACATTATGTACACCAGCGGCACCACCGGCCAGCCCAAAGGGATCGTCCTGTCCCACCAGATTCGGGCGATGTACGGGGTGATGTTCAGCGCGGCCTACCGCATAACCGGCGACAGCGTCATCCTCCACGCCGGCTCGCTGGCCTTCAACGGGGCCTTTTTGACCCTGATGCCCGCCTTTTACAGCGGCGCGACCTATATTTTACACCCCCGCTTCGACCCGGCGGCGGTGATCGAAACAGTGGCCAGGGAGCGGGTGACCCATCTGCAACTGGTGCCGACCCAGTTGATCGCCCTGCTGGAAGCCCCCACCTTTTCCCCGGCGGCGCTGCAATCGTTACAGATGATCGGTTCGGTGGGAGCGCCCCTGGCTTTGAAGTACAAAGCCGCCCTTATGGAGGCCCTGCCCGGCCGCTTCTATGAATTGTATGGTCAGACCGAGGGCTTCCGCACCTTGCTGGACCGGGCCGACGCCCCCCGCAAGCCCGGTTCGGTCGGTGTGCCGCTGCCCTTTTTCGAGATGAAGATTGTTGATGAGGCCGGCCAGGCACTCCCCCCCGGTCAGGTGGGGGAGATCATCGGCCGTAGCAGCCTGGTCATGGCCGGTTACTACCGCCGGCCCGACCTGACCGCCCAGGTCATCAAAAACGGCTGGCTGCACACCGGCGACCTGGGCTATGTCGATGAGGCCGGCTTTTTGTATCTGGCCGGCCGGAAAAAGGAGGTCATCATATCGGGTGGTATAAACGTTTATCCCCAGGATATCGAGGCGGTCATCAGCCGCCATCCGGCAGTCCGGGAGGCGGTGGTCTTTGGCGTAGCCGATGCCCGCTGGGGTGAAAGCCCGGCCGCCGCCGTCACCCTGACCCGACCGGAACCGGCCGAGGCGTTGCGGCAATGGGTCAACGCCCGCCTGGATGCCCGCTACCAGCGGCTACGCCAACTCCGGATTGTCGATCAATTTCCACGAAACATCGCCGGCAAGGTCTTGAAACAGGAATTGCGCCGGCGGTTCGAATCAAGTTCATCCAGAAAGGACCAATATGATGTCTGAGAAAAATTCCTCGTTACAGCAGGCACCCCGACCCTCTCCCGCGCCTGACGCCCAACCCGTATCGCTCCGGCCCGGCAGCTTCTTGTGGCGCTGGTGGCTGAAATTCCGGCTTGGCCTGACCCGGCGGTTGCTGCAAGCGGCCCGTCGCGCCGGTTACGCCGCCGCCCTGGGCGGCTTGCTGACCAGCCTGGCCCAGGCCGCCGCCCCGCCGGTTTATACCGAGCAGACCGGCACGGCTAATCCGCTTGATGGCGTGAACATCAGCTATCCCGATCCTACCTTTGTCGATATCGACAATGATGGCGATCAAGATGCCTTTATTGGAGGTAGTAACGGCGCAGTTAGATTTTATCAAAACACCGGCAGCGCCGCCAGCCCCTCTTTTGTCGAGCAGACCGACACCGCCAATCCGCTCGATGCTGTGAACAATTCATACTCGACCCCCACGTTTGTCGATATCGACAATGACAAGGATATGGACGCTTTTATTGGGGGAAATAACGGTCCCATTCAGTACTATCAGAACATAGGTGATGTAGATGCTCCCAACTTCACCCAGCAAACCGGTACCGATAATCCACTGGACGCGGTCAATTCCACGACAGTGGGATTTGATACGGCCCCGGCCTTTGTAGACATCGACAACGATGGTGATCAGGATGTCTTCATCGGTGCCCATGATGGTACGATTGCGTACTACCAAAATACCGGCAGCACCGGCAGCCCGAACTTTGCCCAGCAGACCGGCACGGACAACCCATTTAACGGTGTTGATGTTGGTGGCTGGAGCGCCCCCACCTTTGTTGATATTGATGAGGATGGTGACCAAGATGCCTTTATTGGTGAAGTTGGTGGCACTGTCAATTACTTCCGCAATGTCGGCAGCGCCGCCAGCCCATCCTTTGTCGAGCAGATCGGCAACAGTAATCCACTTGACGGGCTGGATTCGGGAGCAAGAGCCAAACCGGCCTTTGTGGACATCGATGATGATGGTGACCAGGATCTCTTTGTTGGCGAAAAAACTACTCCCTCTATCCGTTTCTACCAGGCGAACAGCGTTCCCACCGCCACGGAAGTCAGCATCAGTGGCAAACCGGCCGTGGGCCAGACGTTGAACGGCAGCTACACCTACCAGGACGCCGAGAGCAACCCGGAGGGAAGCAGCACCTTCCAATGGTACCGGGCCGATGATGCCGGCGGCACCAACAAGGCGGCCATCGGCGGGGCGACGGTGCAGACCTACACCTTGCAGGCGACCGACCTGGGCAAGTATCTAACCTTCGCGGTTACCCCGGTGGCCCAGAGCGGGGCCATCACCGGCACAACCGTTGA
>CAZWZZ010000168.1:8677-9788 GCA_964638395.1 uncultured Caldilineaceae bacterium | reverse complement strand
CCCCGGTCGAGCGCATCTGCTCGGCGGAAGTGCCGATGCCTTACGCCCACCATCTCGAACAGGCGGCCATCCCCCAAACCGAGACCATCGTCACCACGGTCAGAAGGGTGGTCAGTGGTCATGGCTGAATTCAAGATGCCCAGTTTGGGGGCTGATATGGAAGCCGGCGTCCTGGTCGAGTGGCACGTCAAGCCGGGCGATACCGTCAAGCGGGGCGACGTCATCGCCGATGTCGAGACCGATAAGGGCGTCATCGAGATCGAGGTGTTCGAGGGTGGAGTCATCGACGAGATTCTGATCGAGCCGGATACAAAGGTTCCCGTGGGGACGGTGATGGCGATGATTCAGGCTGAAGGTGAGCCGGTTCCGGCGGGCGAACGACAGCCCTCACCCCAACCCTCTCCCACAGGGAGAGGGAGACTCGCTTCCCCCCCTTTGGCGACCGAAGGAAGGATTGAGGGGGGACCATCCGTCCCACCCGGCAAACGAGTCCGCGTCTCCCCCGTGGCCCGCAAACTGGCCGCCGAGTTGGGCGTCGATTTGAACCAGGTTCACGGAACCGGCCCCAACGGAGCCATCAACAAGGCCGATGTCGAGCAAGCGGCGGCGGCTATGACGGCCAAACCGGCTGAGTCGCCTCAAGAAGCGACGCCTCCGCCGCAAACCAAAGTTCCCCCCTCTGGGGGGTTAGGGGGGCCAACATCTCCCCACCCGCCGCGAGCCGAAGTTCCCCCCTCCGGGGGGCCAGGGGGGCCAAAACCCGCCGCCGATTTCCAAACCGGCATGCGCCGGGCCATTGCCGCCGCGATGGCCCGCTCGAACCGGGATATTCCCCACTACTATCTGGAGACACGCATCGACATGAGTCAGCCCCTGGCCTGGCTGACCGCGGAAAATCAAAAGCGGTCGATCAAGGATCGGATTTTACCGGCGGTCTTGCTGATCAAAGCCGTGGCCCTCGCCCTGGTCGATGTGCCGGAGCTGAACGGCTACTGGCGGGACGATCAACTCCAAGTGCAGGAGGCGATCAACATCGGCTTTGCCATCTCTCTGCGGCAGGGGGGGCTGGTGACGCCGGCTATCCACCACGCCGATCTGAAGGATTGGGACG
>CAZWZZ010000168.1:0-8577 GCA_964638395.1 uncultured Caldilineaceae bacterium | reverse complement strand
GCGACTCTGGCCGGGGATCACCGGGCCAGCGACGGCATGCGGGGGGCGCAGTTTTTGGAGGCGCTCAATCGGCATTTGCAGGCGGTAGACAGTCTCTAGGAGACGACACCAACAATGAGAATTTCGTAGGACAAACTTAAGTTTGTCCTACAAAGTCTATTTTCAAGGGAGGTAGAGAAATTATGAACGTGGCAACCGTAAGCGAAGCGGATATCAAAACAACCATCTTTAAGCTGTTGGGCACCATCGCCCCCGAAGCCGATTTCGACGAGATCGCTCCCGACGAGGATTTGCGGGAGGCGCTGGATATCGACTCCTTCGATTTCCTCAACCTGCTCATCGGCCTGAACGAAACCTACGGCGTAGACATCCCGGAGGCCGATTATGGCCGGCTGGTGACGCTGGATGATCTGGTGACGTATCTGATGGCGCGGCTGGGTTAGCGTTGGGAATGGAGTTAGGTGGGTGGGGAGGCTCGCCTAACTCTTTGTTTTGTTGGATTTTACTCTCAGGTGGTTCGTGAATGGGTGAATTTCCTAACGTAAAATGAACGTCTCTTGATTATCTTTAACTAAAATCCGGTTCCGGAAGGAGCAAATCATGACCGTTCAATTAACAACCGAGCAAGTATGGCAGGAAATCGAAGATAATCTGTTTGGCGTGCTGGGGATGGTCACCGCCAAGGGTGAGGCCCGCACCGTAGGGATTGTTTATGTTGTCGATGACCACAAGCTCTATATTACCGCCTCCAAAGCGGCCTGGAAGGTAAAACATATCGTGGATAACCCCCACGTGTCACTGACCATTCCGCTTGCCAAACGTCTGTGGGTTCTGCCCTGTCTCAAAACCCCGGCGGCGACGATCACCTTTTCAGGGGTGGCCCGGATCTTGGAAAATCGTGACGTCAACGCGGCGGTGCTGGACAAGCTCTACCACGACGTGGCCAAAGATGAACAAGCGATGGCTGCCTCCTGCGTCATCGAGGTGACGCCGCAGAAAGATTTCATTACCTATGGCGTCGGTATGCCGCTGATACAGATGCGCTTTCCCGATAAAGCGCGGGGGCGCGTGGCGGTCACGTCCGCGTAAAGGAGGCCCTATGTTCTACCTACTGCTACTCATCACCCTCATCACCGCCGCCCTGGTCTCATTTATCGCGGTCAGGCTCTTCTCCCAACCGATCAGCAACATCCTTGACCGCATCATCGATGACGCCATCGCTCAAGCCTGGGTCAAATATCTGAAATTCGCCATTTATGTGGTCGGCATTTCGGGCGGGGTGCGGATTTATGACCTGGAGCGGTACATCACCGCCGCCGAGGAGCAGACCGTCCCGCTGGCCTTGACCACGGAACGCTGGGTGTTGGAGATTTACCGGACCATCATCGCTTCGTTGCAGTCGATTGCCTGGATGCTGCTCATCTTCTTCGTCTTCGCCCTGATCGCCTACGTCCTGGTCAGGATTTTTGAATTTCGCCGGGCCGGACAAGCGGAAGATGAAAATTTTGTAGGACAAACTTAAGTACAGCGTAAACAAAGTCTTATCAGGTTCGTAGTAACGGCTTCAGCCGTCTTTAGACCGCTAAAGCGGTTACTACAAACCTCACGAAACTTATTTTCCACAGTACTTAAGTTTGTCCTACAAGGTCTTTTTTCAAGGGAGCAACCTCATGCCAAACAGCGGCACGGTAGCCAGAGTGGCCGGGGTGGTGGTCGATACCGAATTTGCCTCCGGCGACCTGCCCAGCATCCACAACGAGCTGTTAATCGAGCGGGATGATGGGCCGGAGCTGAGCGTCGAGGTGGAGGAGCATATCGATCCCCACACCGTGCGAGGCATTGCGATGGACAATACGGCCGGCCTGCGGCGGGGGCTGACGGTGGTCGATACCGGCCAGCCGATTCGGGTTCCGGTCGGGCGGGCCACGCTGGGGCGGATGTTCAACGTTCTGGGCCAGCCCATCGACGGCCAACCGGCCCCGGTCAAGGCCAGGCAGCATCCCATCCACGCCGCCTCACCGCCGCTGCGGGAGCAGCAGGTGGTGGTCAAACCCTTTGTGACCGGCATCAAGGCCATCGACCTGTTAACCCCCTATCCGCAAGGGGGCAAAATCGGTCTCTTCGGCGGGGCGGGCGTCGGCAAAACGATGCTCATCATCGAGCTGATGCGTCACACCATCCGGGAACATTCCGGCATCGTTCTTTTTGCCGGGGTCGGGGAGCGGAGCCGGGAGGGAAACGAACTGTGGCGGGAGATGCAGCGTAGCGGCGCCTTGGAGAACACCGTCCTCATCTTCGGCCAGATGAATGAGCCGCCCGGCGCTCGCTTGCGGACGCCGCTGGCCGCCCTGACGATGGCCGAATATTTCCGCGACTACGAACGCCGCCCGGTGCTGCTCTTTCTGGACAACATCTTTCGCTACGTCCAGGCCGGGGCGGAGGTATCGGCCCTGTTGGGCCACCTGCCCAGCGCGGTCGGCTACCAACCGACGCTGGATAGCGAGATGGGGGAACTCCAGGAGCGGATCACGACCACCAGCCGGGGCGGCGTCACCTCGATTCAGGCGGTCTACGTTCCGGCGGATGATCTGACCGACCCGGCGGTGGTGGCCACCTTTGCCCATCTGGATGCGGTCACCGTTCTCTCCCGGCAGCAGGCCAACCTGGCCATTTATCCGGCCATCGACCCGCTGCAATCGAACAGCGCTCTGCTGACGCCGCAGGTGGTCGGCGCGGATCATTACGCCATCGCTACCGAGGTCCGGGCGCTGCTGGCCCGCTACCAGCAGTTGCAGGATGTCATCGCCATCCTGGGCATGGAGGAACTGAGCCAGGAGGATCACACCGCCGTCATCCGCGCCCGGCGGCTCCAGCGCTTCCTGACCCAGCCCTTCTTCGTCTCGGAGGTTTTCACCGACATTCCGGGGCGATACGTGTCGCTGGCGGAGACGCTGTCCAGCTTCCGCGAGATTTTGGCCGGTCACGGCGATGCCCTGCCGGAGCAGGCATTTTATATGGTCGGCACGTTGGAGGAGGCGGTGACTAAGGCCAGGGAGCTTGGGCCGACGGAGTAACGGTCGAGGAGATTGGGAGACCTGTCCTGAGCGAAGTCGAAGGGTTGGGGGATTGGGAGATTGGCGATTTTGCAAACGACTGCGTCTTTTGACCGACTCCGCCCGGACATGAATGATACGGGCTACACCTGCGGCAGCACCCCATCAATGGGGTTTCAATGAAAAACCGGATTTATCCGGTGCTGTTTGGTAGCTCGGCGAGCCTGTCCTGAGCTTGTCGAAGGGTTTATCGCCGAGCGGGGGCCGGTGGTCGGAAAGGGGACAGGGCAAAGTGATATGTGGTTATATCGGTAACTTAATTTCAGCGATTATGAAGAACAATGCCTAAAACATTGGCTCTTAAAACCATCACCCCTGCCGAAACGCTGCTCGATGTAGCGGCGGTGGCCTGGGTGCAGGTCCAACTGATCGACGGCAGCCTGGGCATCCGGCCTGGCCACGCGCCGCTGCTGGGCCGGACGAGGCGTGGCCCGGTGCGGTATGGGCTGCCCGATGGAACTGAAGCGGTGATCGAGGTGGAGGCCGGTCTCTTGCAGATTGGGCGGCAGGGAGTGACGATTTTTTGCAGCGGCTTGGCGGCGGAGGGTCAGACCGATGCGCCATCAGCGGGAGAGGAGCTTCGCTTCCAACGGTTGTTGGGAACGTTGGTGGGGGAGGTTAGGGATTAAACCGCTGATTAAGCGCTGATTCTGCTGCCTTTGACGAACCCCGCCCGGACATCAATGATCCGGGCTACACCTGCGGCAGCAACCGGATGAATCCGGTTTTGAAACCCCATTGATGGGGTGATATTAGGTAGCTCGGTGATGAACTCACCGAGCGGGCCGATGGTCGGATATAGCCGACGAGGTAAGATATGGCCGATAAACGAGATGACGACAATCTATGGGGCCATTTGTGGCGGGAGGCGCTGGTGGCCATGTCGCTGGGCTGGGAGTTGGCCCTGCCGATTTTTGGCGGGGCGCTGCTGGGCCATTTTCTGGATCGCTGGCTGGGCACCGGCCTCAACTTCACGCTGGGCTTGATGATGTTAGGCGTTATCATTGCCTACTACGGCCTGGCCCGCTTCATCCGCCGTATTGACCGCCGAGATGAGCAAGCGGCGAGTCGCAAGAAAGAGGCTTCACAACAAAAAAAAGCAGCTGACGGCGAAAGGGAGAAATGATGACGAATTGGCTGTGGTTCCTGGCCGGGTTGGGGCTGGGCTTGGCCCTGACCGGCAGCCAACATTGGACGGTGAACCGGTTGCAGCCCCCGGCTGTGACGACAACCTTCATTTATATAGTCACTGGTCTAATGTTACGGCTCCTGCTGGCGGGCAGTTTTTTCCTGCTGGCGCTGCCCCACGGCCTGGGGCCGCTGCTGTCGGCGCTGCTGGGGATGTGGGTGATGCGTTGGGTTTATTTAGGGTGGATGGAATTTGGGCATCTTCGAGAAAAGGATTGTTCAAAGCTCCGTAAAACGTAAATCGCAAAACGTAAAGGTATTTTCCCGTGAGGATTTTTACGTTTCACGTTTTACGTTTTGCGAGGTCTATTCAAATCTTGGGATGATTTTAGGGAGTAGCACACGATGGACGACGTCTTTCCCAAAGTAGTAATCACCCTCTTCGGCCTGCCGATCCGGGACACGGTCATCTCCACCTGGGTCATGATGGCCCTCATCCTCGGCGTGGCCCTCATCATCCGGCGGCGGCAACCAACGGCTTTGGAGATGTTGATCGACTTTTTGAACGACACCATCTCCGATGTGATGGGCCGCTCGGCGATGGTCTATCTGACCCTGCTGGGCAGCCTGGCCATCTTTATCAGCGTGGCCAACGTCATCGGCCTGATTCCATTTATGACCTCGCCGACGAAAGACATCAACACACCGCTGGCCCTGGCCCTGGTCGTCTTCTTCTCGGTCCATTATTTTGGCATCAAAACGAAGGGCTTGATCGGCTACTTCAAAGATTTGGCCTCCCCCTTCTTTCTGCTGCCGCTGGAAATTGTCGGCCAGTTGAGCCGGACGATGGCCCTGACGCTGCGTCTGTTTGGCAACATCATCAGCGCCGAACTGATCGTAGCCATTATTTTTGCCCTGGCCCCGCTCTTCGTGCCCCTGCCGCTGGTCGGCTTTAGCATTTTCACCGGGCTGTTGCAAGCCTATATTTTCACCATCCTGGCCGCCGTCTACATCGGCGCAGCGATTGAAGCCGGTGAACAATGAACTAATGAACTAATGAACAATGAGCAATGAGCAATGAACAATGAGCAATGAATATTAATTCGATTGTCGGTCAACGCTTGATCCCTGATACTCATAACTAACAACTAACAACTAACAACTAACAACTAACAACAGAGGAGTACCCAATGGAAAACATAGACCCAGGCACGCTGGTCACGGTGGTTACGATTTTTGTGGCCGGCTTTAGCATCGCTATCGGGGCCATTGCCCCGGCCCTGGCCGAAGGGCGAGCGGTGGCCAAGGCGTTGGAGAGTATGGCCCGCCAGCCGGAGTTGGCCCGCACCATCCGAACGACCCTGCTGATTTCGATGGCTTTGCTGGAATCGACGGCCATTTATGTCCTGCTGGTCGTCTTGATCTTGATTTTTGCCAATCCGCTGCTGGATCGGTTTATGTAGGCGATTAGAGATTAGGCGATGAGGAGATTTGGTTAGGAGTTAAATCCCCCCATCTCCAATCTCCGCATCTCCCCAGAGGTCAACCATGTTGGAACTGGATGTGACGACGATTCTCTTTGAAATAGCCAACTTCCTGCTGCTGACGGCGCTGCTGTACCATTTCCTCTTCAAGCCGGTCATCCGCACGGTCCGGGCGCGGACGGTGGAGAAGGAGCGGCTACTGGACGAGATCAAGCAGGAGCGGCACACCGCTGCCCAGATGCGGGCCGAGGTGGAGACGCGCCTGGCTGATCTGGAGCAGGAAGTAGCCGCCCGGTTAGCCGAGGCCCGCCAACAGGCCGAGGCGGAGCGGGCCGCGCTGTTGCAGCAAACCCAGGCCGAGGTGGAGCATATCCTGGCCGAGGCCCACGTCGATGCCTACCAACACCGGCAAAGGGTGATCGCCGACTTTCACCACGACCTGGTCGAGGCCATTCTGGACCTGAGTGGATGGGTCATTGGTCGGGTCGATCCGCCCCACCTGCACGAGACGCTGATCCAGCAACTCAACGATCACGTCTGGAATATGGGGCACAACGGCCTGCAAGAGGTGGAGACGATCCGCCGCTCGTTGAAGGATCGCGCTCCGATTGCCTATGTGACCACGGCCCAGCCCCTCTCGGCGGCCCAGCAAAATCGGCTGGCCGACACCTTTACCGCCCTGGCCGATCACAACGTCAAGCTGGAACTACAGACCGACCCGACTCTGAAAAGTGGCCTGCGGGTCCGGCTGGGGGATACGGTCATGGATTGTTCGGTGGCCGGGCAGTTGGTCGGGCTGCGGCGCGAGGTGGGGGCACGACTCGAGGAGCGGCTGGCTGAGGAGCTGCCGGACGTTGAAAAGGAACAGGAGCCGCGTCCTGCGACCGTAGGACGTGTCGAAGGGGGTGCGGGTTGACCAAGCCTCCTCCCGTTCGCCGCACCCTTCGATACGCCCTGGAAAAGACTCAGGGCTACTCAGGATGCTATCTCCTAAAATTTGGGACACACCCCACAGGAGCCAGCATCCCGAGTAGACCGAGTGTAACGAGGTCATATCGAGGGGTGCTGTCGTCTACTGGAAACGGGTAGGTAAAACCAATGAACAACACAGCAGAAGGCCCGACCGTGGCCTCGGTGTTACAAACATTTCATAGTCAGCATGGCAACAAATCGTGGGCTGATTTCCCCGAACCGGGCCGCGTAGAGACGCTCAGTCAGGAAATTGGTGCGGATGTCTGCCTGTCTCCACCCCGACCCCAAATCCCCGCCCTGCTATGGCGGCTGCGGCAGGGGATGGCCGAATTTAAGGGGCACGTTTATGTTCGACACGTCGGCACGGTGCAGCAAATTGGCAACGGCGTGGCCAGGCTGTCGGGTCTGCCCAACGCCCGCACCGATGAGTTGGTCACCTTTCCGACCGGGGTGAAGGGCATGCTCCTCAATCTGGCCCGGACCCACGTTGATGTCATTCTGCTTGGCCCGGATGAGGGCATTCAGGGGGGGGATATGGTCACCGGCAGCGGCGACCGGCTGCGGGTTCCGGTCGGCCCGGCGCTGTTGGGGCGGGTGGTCAATCCGTTAGGCGAGCCGCTGGACGGGAGTAAACCGGTTGAGGCCACCGATTTTCATTTTTTGGAGCGGGACGCGCCCGGCATCATCGACCGGGGGCCGGTCTCCCAACCCCTCCACACCGGCTTGAAGATTGTCGATGCCCTGGTGCCGATTGGCCGGGGCCAGCGGGAACTCATCATCGGCAGCCGCCAGACGGGCAAGACGGCCCTGGCGGTCGATGCCATTCTCAACCAGCGGGCCGGTGACGTCAGTTGTTTCTACGTAGCCATTGGTCAGAAAAAATCTTCGACCCTGGCCGTCATCGACACCTTACGCCGGGCGGGGGCGCTGGCCACCACCACCGTGGTCCTGGCCAGCCCCGACGACCCGCCCGCGCTGCGCTACCTGGCCCCTTACGCCGGCTGCACGATGGCCGAGGCCTTGATGCGGCAGGGGCACGATGTCTTGATTGTGTATGACGACTTGAGCAAGCATGCCGACGCCTACCGCGAATTGAGCCTGCTTCTGCGCCGCCCGCCGGGTCGGGAAGCCTACCCCGGCGACATCTTCTACCTCCACGCCCGGTTACTGGAACGGGCCTGCAAGTTGAGCGCCACCGGCGGCGGGGCCTCGTTGACGGCCCTGCCTATCGTCCAGATTCAGCGGGGTAACATTTCGGCCTACATCCCCACCAACCTCATCTCCATCACCGACGGCCAGATTGTTCTCGATGCGGATCGCTTCAACCAGGGCTTGAAACCGGCTTTGAACATCGGGGCCTCCATCTCCCGCGTCGGCGGCGCGGCCCAGACGAGGGGGATGCGGAAATTGGCCGGTAGTTTGCGGCTGGATTTGGCCCAGTTCGAGGAGGTGGCCCACTTCACCCGTTTCGGCACCGAAGTTGATGAGACCACCCAGCGCCAGATTCAGCGGGGCAAACGGCTCCAGGCCGTGTTGACCCAACCGGTTCACCAACCGTTGTCGCTGGGTCAGCAAATCCTAACTTTGTGGCCGGCCACGGCGGGCTATCTCGATGACATTCCGCTGGAAAAGGTGTCTACTTTCGAGACAGAGTTGTTGCGCTACGCCGAGCGGACGCAGCCCGAACTGCTGCACCAGCTCAACCAGGGCAGCGAGTTGACCGAGCGAATGGAGGCCGCCTTGAAGCAACTGGTCGAGGGGCATCATACCCGGTGGTTGAAGGGGAGCGAGGGGTATGTCCCAGTTTTTAGGTAGCCGACGCATCCCCATGCGTCTGGCGGCATAGGGATGCCACCCTACCTAAATTTTGGGACGCACCC
>CAZWZZ010000167.1:8706-9835 GCA_964638395.1 uncultured Caldilineaceae bacterium | reverse complement strand
TTACTTTAGTTTTGCCATTTGACTTTTCCTTTCTTTGCTTAACTTGTGTCCAAAACCCTTATGGACAGACGGGGACAGAAACTCCCACCCCGACGGCTGAACCCTCGGTGACGCTCGCCCCAACCCTACCGGTGACGCCAACGGTAACCGTGGCTCCCACAGATGCAGTGACGCCAACCGTGACGGCGACCCCCACCACGATTATGACCGCGACCGCGACACTAACGCCGACTGTGGAGCCAACCCAGACGCTGACCCTGACCCCGACGCCCAGCGTGACCGTCACCGTTACCCCAACCCTCAGTCCCACGCCGACCGTGACAGCCACCGTCACGCCGACTCTGCCTTTCACCCCAACCGCCACGCCCACTGTCACACCGACCCTCATCCTGACCCCGACCACTACCCCCACGATCATCCCCACCCTGACCCCAACGGCTACGCCGACCCTGACCCCCACCACGACCGCCACCATCACGCCGACGGTGACAGTGACGCCGACGGCGACGCCCCTCGACCTGGGGCTAACGATGCAGGTCGAACCAGCCTTTGTTGAGCCAGGCGATTTAGTGACCGTGACCCTGGCGCTGTCCAATCCCACCCAAATGGTCGTTGAAAACCTGGTCATCAGTTCGACCCTGCCGGCCGGTTTGAGCTATGAGACCGCCTTGAGTAGCCCGGAACCAACCTTTAACCCTATGTTGCAACTGTTGACCTGGCCGCTGCCGGTGGAGATGACCAGCCAGCCCACGATCACCGTCGGCTATGTGGGGCGAGTGGCCAGCGATGCCCCGGCCAACGCCCTCAGTCTGGCAGCCGAGGCCAGTAGCCCGGCGTTGTCCAATCCGGTGGTGGCCCAGAGCAGTTTGATTATCAGCGCCCCACCCCCGCCGCCCCCACCGCCGACGGTCGTACCCGGCCCCCCGGCGACCATCCAGGTGGGGCTTAACCCGGAGCCGGAAAAAACCGGCCCCCAGGCCCAGCATCACTGGCTGGCGGTCTATGTGACCGATAGTGATGGCCTGGCCGTGGCCGATGGCACCGAGGTTGTTCTCAATTTGACCAGCGGCCAAGTGGAACAGCGTGTCTTGCACACGGAGGCGGGCGTGGCCACAACCCGCTTTCACGT
>CAZWZZ010000167.1:0-8696 GCA_964638395.1 uncultured Caldilineaceae bacterium | reverse complement strand
CGTCCCACCGGGCCAAACCGCTCTCCTGACCGCCCAGGCTGGCGGGCTAGAAGAGAGCCTGGCCTGGCCCCCGACCGAAGCGACACTGCGTCTCGAAAATCAAGCCAATGATAAACGATATGGTCAGGAGCGGGCCGCCATCGTCCATGCCCGGAATGCCTTGCGTCAGCAAGGGGGTGTCTGGCGAGCCGAGAACCAGAGCCGCTGGGTCGAGTTTCATGCGAACGCTATTACATTTCATCTCAAACGGCAACAAGCCGACCTGACCGGGGAAGTAGAGAATGAGCCACCGGGCCAGCGGCAGCGGCTCCAGTATCGTCTCAGCGGCTTACGGGTTGGCTCTCAATCGCTGGTAACCGGCCAGATGGAGCGTACAGTCCAAGATAATTGGATGCTCTATGGCGATGACGGCGCGTTGTGGCAGATGGCCTATGAAGTGACCGAGGGGGCCATCAGCCAATATTTTGTCTTTGAGAAAGGTATTCCGACCGATGGGGATTTGGTCATCAGCGGCAAGTTTCAGACTAACCTGCAGCCGCTCTATCTCTCTGACGAAGAAGGGCTGCGCTTCTTGCCCCCGGGGCAGAGCGATCCGACGGCAGATGGCCTGGGCTATGGTCCGGCCCTCGTCTCTGATGGGAAGGGGCGGCAGTTGATCGCCCGGATGGAACTACAGGGCAAGGAGCTACGCCTGACCATTCCCCAAGCGTGGTTGGCCGTGGCTGAATTTCCGGTCATCGTCGATCCGGTCATTGGCCCGGCGGAGTTGGTCAGCGGCTTGCAGGGGGAAGCCAATGAACCGGCGGTGGCTTCAGACGGTACCAATTTCTTGAGTGTCTGGGAGTGGCACGGCGACATCTACGGCCAACTCGTGGATAGCAGCGGCGCGTTGAGCGGAACCCTTATCACCATCAATACAGCCGATGGGGTACAGACAAACCCGGACCTGGTTTATAATAATGTCAGCGACGAATATTTGCTAGTTTGGGAGGATTATCGCTATGGCTGGAGTTATGGGGGGCTGCGGGGCCAGCGGCTCAATCCGACCGGCCAAAGTGTGGGCGACGAATTGGATTTGTTGCCACCCACCGATAACGCCGATGACCCCGATGTGGCCGTATCTGATACGGGTCACTACCTGCTGGTCTGGGATGCCGAACCGCCCGGCGGGGCCAACATCTATGGTCAGATGCTGGCCGCCACCGGCAGCTTGAGCGGGACCCAGATGACGGTCACCACAGCGGCCAGTGGTCAATTTGACCCAGAGGTAGCTTACGACAGCCAGAGCGATACCTTTCTGGTGGTCTGGCTTGACTATCGCAATGGGGACGACGTTGACATCTACAGTCAGCGCATCTCAGTCAATGGAACGCTGCTGTCGGAAGGGAACCAGGCCGTGGCCGGAGTAGACGATAGCCAAAAATTGTATGATGTCAGTTTGGGGGCCAACGGGGCCGGACAATTTTTGGTCGGTTGGCACCGCTATGTGGGCGGCAGCGATTACGACATCCACGCTATCCGAGTGACCGCCAGCAGTGGCTTAACCAGCGGATCGGTCTTGGACTTGGACATCGACAGCGGTACGGAACGATCTCCGACCGTGGTAGGTATCAGCGGCGGCAGCTACTTGGTAGCCTGGCGGGACCACGGCGAAGCCGAAGCCCGTACGGTCAGCAGTAGCGGTAGCCTGGGCAGTGTGCAGCAACTGACGGATGTGACCTATGGCTGGAGCAGTTTTCCGATTTTAGCTTACAGCGGTAGCCAGGTGTTGGCCGTCTGGCGCGATAATAGTCAGGCCGGCCAATACAGTGTCATTGCCGGACGGCGGCTAACCGCTGGCGGCGTACTCGACGGCGACGAGATATTCCTCTCCCCCTACTACAGCCGCCGGGAGCGACCGGCCATGACCTATTATAGCCCCGGCCAGAGCTTCTTGCTGGGCTGGGAGCAGGCCACCGGTTCGCCCCAGGCTGACATCTTTATTCAGACGGTCGATAGCCAGAGCCAACCGGTCGGTGAGCCGCTCAACCTGACAAACGACGGGCCAACAGCCCAGGATCGCGTGGCCCTGACCGCCGGGCCGACCGGCGGGGCCAACGCCGGCTACCTGGTCGTCTGGCGAGATGGTCGCAATACTGCTACCAATGGCCTGGATATTTATGGGCAGCGGCTGGACAGTAACGCCATCCCGACCGGGGAGGTTATCACCCTGACCATCGCCAGCGGCGATCAATCGAACCCGGCGGTAGCCTACAACAGCCAGCGGGCTGAGTATCTGGTGGTCTGGGATGATGACCGTAGCGGCGGGGATTTGGATATTTATGGTCAACTGATCAACGCCGATGGCAGCCTGGGCAGCGTGGTCACCGTCAGCACCGTGACCGGGCGGCAGGCTTACCCGGATGTGGTCTACAATCCCGATGATGACAGTTATCTGGTCGTCTGGGAGGATGATCGGAGCGGGACGCCGGGCCACGACATCTATGGACAGGTGATTAGCGCCGATGGCACGCTGGTTAGTGGGGATATTGTCGTGGCTACGGCGACGAATTCTCAGTTCGATGCGGTCGCTGCCTATGGCCAACAGAGCGGGCGCTATCTGGTGGCCTGGTGGGACTATCGGAACGACAATTGGGATATTTACGGTCAACTGATTAGCGGCACGGGAGTCTACTCCGGCAACTTTGCTATTTCCACACCGATTACGGGCACCAATAATAACCAAGAATTTCCCGACATCATCAACCGGCCCACAGGCTCCGACGACGAGTTCCTGATCGTCTGGCACGACCGGCGCAACGGCTGGGCGCGGGACATCTACGGCCAGCGGGTCAACAGTGCGGGGCAGTTGCTCGATGAGCCGGATACGGTGACCGATGAAACCGATCCGACCATCAACGTTCCCTTTGATGACAGTAGTGACTACACTGAATGGGCGGTCGTCGCCTACAGCCCGGAGGCCGGGGTCTATCTCATTGGTTGGAACAATCGGAATGATGGCGAGGTCTACACCCGCCGCTACAGCCCGGAGACTCCACCGCTGCCCACGGCCAGCTTCAGCGCCAATACAAGTGGCGGGGTGGTGCCGGTCACTCTGACCGTGACCGATACTTCGACCGGCACGATTGGCAGCCTGACCTGGGATTTTGGGGATGGCTCCCCAACCGTGCCGGGCGCGATTGGCGGGACGATTAGCCACACTTACCTGACCACTGGCACGTTCACTGTGGTCCTGACCGCGACCAATCCCAACGGCTCGGATACGGCCACGACCCTCATCACCGTCACCGAGCAGATTACGCCCGATTTCACCGTTGATTTCAATGCTCTCGATTTGGGGGCTGACCCCACCTTCTGGGTCGATCAGTTGTGGGACACCACGGCCAGGGATGATTTTGAGGTGATGTGGGACGGCAGTGACCCGGCGCTGGGGACAGACTACACCGGCAGCGCCATCATCTACAGCCATTACGCCATTCCCGGCTGGGCGCAGTGGCAAAATTACGAGACCAGCGGCCGGCTGAAGATGAGCGACGCCGACAGCGGCATCGGTCTGTCGGTCTACGCCCGCTATCCGGCCGATGAGCAGAAAACCTACGCTTTGTGGCGCGATAGCAGCACACCCGCCTTCCACCTGACCGCCTTTGGCGCGGGCAGCCTCAGCGGCGACACGCTGTTGGGGGTAACGCCCCAAGCCGATGTCTGGTATCGCTTCCGTATCCAGACGATCACCCACCCTTCGACAGGCTCAGGACAAGGCACCGACCGGGTAACCATCCGGGCCAAGGTTTGGGCTGATGGGCAAGCCGAGCCAACTTACTGGCAGGCGATGGCTGAGGACAACGCCGCCACCCGGCTGACCGCCGGGGCCGTCGGGGTGCGTACCGCCGCTGCCGGCCGTAAATATTTTGATGATTTGGTCGTCGAACCGCTTGATCTTCAGGCCGATTTCTACGCCGAACCCACCGCCGGTTTCCTCGAACTGACCTCCACTTTTACCAGCACCTCCTTCGGCAACGTCCTGACCTACACCTGGAATTTTGGCGATGGCACAATCTCCCAATCTCCCAATCTTTCAATCTCCCATACGTACACCCAGGCCGGGGTCTACAGCCCCAGCCTGACCATCCAGACCGGGAGCGGCAGCGATACGATGACCCGCTCTCTCTATATCCAGAGATACACCCTGGCCGATGGCTTGCGGGGCCATTGGCCGCTGGATGAAAGTAGCGGCAGCCGTCAGGACTCCTCCGGTCGGGGCAACACCCTGACCGAGACCAACACGGTGGCCTCGGCGGGCGGGCAGGTCAACGGAGCGGCTGATTTTGAGCGCACCAACAGCGAATATTTGTCGATTGACCACAGTCTGCAAAATGGACTGGCCATTAGCGGCAGCCTGACTCTGGCCGGTTGGGCCAAGGTGGAGGCGATACCGGTCAGTGATTATGTAGTCCTGGCCAGCAAGTATGAGTGGGGCGTGACCAACCGGGCTTACCGCTTGAACCTGACCACCGATCAAAAGTTGGCGATGGTTGTCTCCCCGGATGGGCAGTACAACCCCACCGACAACGAGCTGATTGCTACGACGCAGACGATTACGCCGGGGATCTGGTACCATCTGGCCGGGGTGTTCGATGCCGAAAATCAAATGATGCGGCTCTACATCGACGGCAGCGAGGTCGCCACCCGAACCGTGACCCACAGCAGCATTTATGCCTCGACTGCGCCCTTCATCCTGGGCGGCAACCTGAGCAGCGGCAACCCGGCCAACCTGTTTGACGGTCTGTTGGATGAGTGGTGGCTGTTCAACCGGCCCCTGAGTGAGAGCGAGATCGGCGACCTGATGCTGACCACGCCCCCGGTCGCCAACTTCACGGGCGTGCCCCTGACCGGCACGGCCCCCTTGACCGTGACCTTCACCAATCAAAGTACCGGCCCCTCCAGTACCCCCGGCGCAGCCCTGGCCTACTATTGGTGGGACTTCGGCGATGGAACGATCCAATCTCCAATCTCCCCATCTCCCCATCTCCCCATCTCTACCACCCACGTTTACACCCGGGGCGGGGTCTACACCGTGACCCTGACCGCCGTCGGGCCGGGGGGACCAAACACCATGACCCGCACCAGCTACATCTCGTTGACCAGCTTTAGCCAAAATTGGCAGCCATTGACGACTACCGACAGCCCGCCCGTTAGTGGCGAACACGCCCTAGCCTATCTACTTTCCCCCCCGCTGGGGGGGACCGAGGGGGGGCTGCTTCTCTTCGGCGGCAACGGCGACGGTTGGCCCTACGAAAACGCCACCTGGGAACTAACCGGCACCACCTGGCTAACGATCACCACCACGGCCACCCCCACCGCCCGCTATGGAGCGCAGATGGGCTATCTGCCCGGCCAGGGGGCCATCCTCTTTGGCGGCAGCGACCCCAACGATACCGCCCTGAACCAAACCTGGGTCTACACCAACAGCGATTGGAGCCAAACCAGCATCACCGGCACAATCCCCGCCAGCCGCACCTACCCCGCCCTCACTGTCGCCTCCCCCCCTGTGGGGGGGACTGAGGGGGGGCCTCTCTACCTCTTCGGCGGCAACGACGGGGAGACCTACTTCAACGATTTGTGGCAATTCCAAAACGGGGTGTGGACGGATCGGTCTCCGGTCTCCGGTCTTCCGTCAGCCCGGACGTTAGCCGCCCTGACCTATGATTCCGATCAAAACCGTTTACTTCTTTTCGGCGGCCGCTCCCTGACCGGCACCCTCCTGGCCGACACCTGGCAATTCGACCTGAGTACCTCCACCTGGAACCTGCTCGACCCCGGCGGCGGAGGCAGCGACCCGCCCGCCCGCATGGCCCACAGCCTGACCTACGATTTCAGCACAAACAGCACCATTCTCATCGGCGGCGTCGCCGGGGAGGGGGAGACGCTGCTGGGCGATACCTGGCATTACAACGGCAGTTGGTCTCAAGGGCAGCCGGACGTCAGCCCCTCTCCGCGGGCCTATCACCGGGTGGTGGCTGATGGCAGTGGCCTGATCCTGGTTTCGGAGGGGGAGGTGTGGCTTTATGAATAGCCGAAATGAGCAGAGGCGCAGAGGGGCAGAGGCGCAAGGGAGCAGTCAAGCCCTATTTGGCGACCTGCCGACCTTCTATTCTTCCAATCTTCTAGCCGTTCGCATTTCAGGAGGATCGATGATGACAGGCATTATTTCCAAACGGTTCGTTCATTGGATAATTTTTCTAGGTGGTCTAGTTCTTTTAATCATGATGTTACAGTCGGTTCACCTTGCTGCTGCTTCATCTGTTGATGCATCAAGGCCTGATCAATCCTGGATTGTGGATAATGATATGTTTTCATCCTACGGTCCTCGATTGAACGACACGTTAAGCGACCATTTTTCCACTGAGGCCAAGATGCCGCTGATGGATACGATTCTGTTCTCTGATGATTTCAACTCTGAAAACGGTGGTAACGGTGCATATAATTACTCTAATTTTACGAAATGGGATGGTCAAACTGACCTATATGGAAATGGTTTTGACTCCCCTGAAATTTACCCAAATAATGGATTGTATGTGCTGGCTGATGGTTGGCTTACTGCGAAAACAGTCTTCAACTTAACTCCGGGCATTTATGAGTTGAAGTTTGATGTTGGTGGTAAATATCCCGGCGAAGAATCGGGAAGCGTTGACGGAATGCTCTTTAGTTTTACAACTAATTCTAATGGTGACATTTCTGACGAAATATATGTATCCGACGATTCTTCCTTCACAACTTTTACTCACTATCTTACCGTAACTACTTCTGATACCGGTACGTTATCGTTGGGTAATTGTGGGGATTGCGGCAATGCTTTTATCGACAATATTGTACTGACTAGACTAGGAATTTCGGATCTCTATTTCCCCTCCGACCAAGCCCTCTCCCCCAACGAATGCCCCGTCTGCGGCAACGATCAGAAAAACAACTTTATCGGCGGGCCGATCAACACCCGCACCGGCAACTACGGCTACGAAACGACCGACCTGTCCATCCCCACCCTCGGCCAGCCGCTGCGCTTCGAGCGGAGCTACCACAGCCTGGCGACCCTGACCGACACGGTGGTCTACTCCCGGCCGCTGGGCTACGGCTGGACGCATAACTATGACATCAACCTCACTTTTGAGGATGGACCCTACGGCGAACCTGACACGGCCATCCTCAAAGCGCCCCACGGCTCGCGGATGCGCTTCAGCGAGGTCAGCACGGGGACGTATGAGGCTTATCCGGGGGTGTGGGCCGAGATGACCCGCCAGGGGAGTAGTGCGCCGTATCGCTATGTGATTACAGCGGCTAATCAGACGGTTTATACGTTTGAGATGCTGCCCGGACAGGCCAAAATCAGCGGTCAGCCAGGGGAACTTTTAGGTCATGATGTCGATATTAGCGGGGATCGGGCCATCGTTGGTACGCTTAATGGCACGTTTGATGGAATGCAGGTTTATATCTTGGAGTATACCGATCAGGGGAGCTGGAGCCAGCAGCAGGTCTTGACCGGAACCGGGTCATCGTCTTTTGGTGAAAGCGTAGCAATCAATGGAGATACTGCCCTCATTGGTGCTTCGGGGGAGGACAAAGCCTATGTTTACAGGGAAGACAGCAGTGGGTGGAGCCTCGAACAAACCTTATCTACCACCGGCACGACTTCTTTCGGATCTAGCGTGGCTATCGATGGCGATGTGGCCGTTATCGGGGATTATAACAACGGCGACATGCAGGAGGGTGCGGCCTATGTCTTTACCCGCAGTGGCACAACCTGGAGTGTGGCCGCCAAGCTGGTAGCCAGCAGTCGCTCCACGTCAGATGGGTTTGGGGTGCAGGTGGCTATCGACGGCGACACCATCGTGGTCGGGGCGGACCTGGATGATACCGAAGCCACGAATGCCGGGGCGGTCTATATTTTTGAGAAGAGTGGCAGCGATTGGGGCACAAACTGTACCGGTAGCTCACCCAAAACCTGTGAGCAGACGCAAAAAGTGACGGCGGAGAGCGATGCCAGCAGTACCGACTTCTTTGGCGAGGCTGTTGATGTCAGTGGCAATACGATTATTGTCGGCGGTTATAGTGGTGGCGCAGTCTATATCTTCACCCACGGGGGCAGTAACTGGAGCCGGGAAGCCCGACTTGTGGGTAATTACGGGTTTGGGAGTGATGTGGCTATCGATGGTGACTTAGCCCTGATCGGTGATGAGTTAGATAGTACAGTCGGGACCTATGCCGGCGCGGCTTATCTTTACCAGCGAAGCGGCACCAGTTGGAGCCAGCAACAAAAGATCATCGCTTATGATGCTATTCCGACTGAGGCTTTTGGGAATGCGGTCGCTTTGAGTGGGACGGTCAGTATTATCGGTAAAATATTCGATGGAGGCTTTTTTGCCGCAGGCGAACCTGGGGCAGCTTACATCATCGGCAATCAATACAATGCGCCTCGACTGACCGTTATCCGCGACCCGCAGGGTAATGAAACCACCTTGACCTATCAGAACGGCGAAACCCTAACCCGCGTGACCGGCCCCAGCGGGCAGCGCTATCTCGATTTCGACCACGACTCGCTGGGCCGGGTTATCACCATCACCGACCACACCGGGCGGGAGATTGGCTATAGCTACGACACAGACGGCAACCTGGCCACGGTCAACGATGCTCGCGGGTTGGAG
>CAZWZZ010000166.1:0-9841 GCA_964638395.1 uncultured Caldilineaceae bacterium | reverse complement strand
GTTCAAAATAAGTTGGCACTTTTTTACCCGCCAGGTTGAGCAACGTCACCCCGTAAAACGCAAAACGTAAAACGTAGAATGTCATTTTGTCAAAATCTGTACGGGTCAGATACATGGTGCAATGTTATATCTTGGCTACAATGGGGATATGAACCATCCCGATCTGAAAGGGCGTATTCTACTCTAATTCTGAGCAAAGGGCGAGTCGTCATACCGGCCGAAACTTGACAAAGCCGCCAAAACGACCAATATTACCCAGTGGGAAGATTTAACACAACGTAAACGAAGTTGTTGGCAGTTTAGGAATGAGAATTAATTAACTTCTCCATTTCACCGGGAGATTGGAGATTGGAGATTGGAGATTTGGAGATTGGAGATCAGGGGATTTTGTCTAAAAATTTTATCCCCTAATCCCCAAACCTCCGCGTAAAAACCGCAGGGAAAAAGAGCGTGGAAGAACGAAACAGCCTCGATAGAACGAAATCACTAATTTTTTTGACCGCCGCATTGGTGATGACCGTCACCTGGGCGGTGGGCGCTTCCGGCTGGACGCAAGGGTTGAACGTCATCACCTTCGTCGGCCTGGGGGCCATCCTGATTGGGATGATGCTGGCCCGCAGCATTTTGCCGGCCCTCGTCGCCCACCTGTTCAGCCTGATTATCGGCATCGGCTGGTCCTTCTGGGTCACGACGCGGCTACTGCCGGCCCACTACACCTGGCTGGAACGGTGGGAGGATCTGGCCCTGCGCCTTAGCTCCTGGTACACCCAGGCCATGCAGGGCGGAACCAGCTACGACAACCTGATGTTCATCTTCCAGATGGGCGTCATCGTCTGGTGCGTCGGCTATCTAACGGTCTGGTTCGTCTTCCGCTCCCTCAAAGTGTGGCAGGCCATCGTTCCCGGCGGCGTCGTCCTGTTGATGAACCTCTACTACGCCCCCAGCGATATTACCTTCTGGTTTCTGATCTACCTGCTGATCTCCCTGCTGCTGGTCATCCGCTTCAACGTGTTGACCCAGGAGGCCAAATGGCGGGCCGAGGGCACCTTTTTCCGGCCCGATGTCGGCTTCGATTTCCTGCGGGACGGTTTTATCTTCTCCGCCCTGATTATCGGCATTGCCTGGATCGCCCCGCCGCTGTTCGATAGCAAGGCCCTGGGGCTGCTGGATGAGTTTCAGGGCAATTGGCAGAGTGTCCAGGGGGAGTGGAACCGCCTCTACGCCGACCTCAACTATCGGGATCAGACCGGCGCGGTGGGAACCTTCGGCCAATCCTTTACCCTGGGCGGCCCCCGCTATTTGACGGATGAGCCGGTGATGGATGTCCGGGTCGAGGGCAGGGGCCGTTACTGGCGGGCTACGGTCTATGATTATTACAACGGCATCGGCTGGCGCAGCACCAGCCAGGATAGTGCCCCCTTCGGTCCCACGAACGAGGTTCCCCTGCCTACCTTTGCCGCCCGCCAATTAGTGACCCAAACCTACACCCTCTATCGAGACAACTCAACCGTGCTGTACGCAATGGCCAATGTGGTCGATCTGGACCGCAGTGCCCGGGTCAATTTCAACACCATCTCCGAGGCCGAAGCGTCCGCTGTGCCGCTCAGTTGGTCCGCCGCCGAGGGGCCGCTCGCCGAGGAGATCACCTACATTCGCAGCAATGCCGCCGTTGATGGGGGCGAAAGTTACCAGGTTGTCTCCGCCGCCAGCCAGGCATCGGTCAACCAACTGCGCCAGAGCGGCACAAACTACCCGGATTGGGTCACGGCCCGCTATCTGCAACTGCCGACCATCACCGACCGCACCCGGCAACTGGCCGAAGAAATCACCGCCGCCTATGACACCCCCTTCGACAAGGCCCAGGCCATCGAGCGGTATCTGCGGAACAACATCCGCTACAACGAAGCTATCGAGCTACCCCCGACCGGCGTGAACAAGGTCGATTATATTCTTTTCGATCTCCAGGAAGCCTACTGTGATTATTACGCCACGTCGATGATCGTTATGCTCCGCTCGCTGGGCATCCCGGCCCGGATGGCCGCCGGTTTTGCGCGGGGCCAATTCCAGGTCGAGCAGGCCACCTTCCACGTCATCAACGCCGACGCCCACTCCTGGGTCGAGGTCTACTTCCCCCGCTACGGCTGGGTCGAGTTTGAGCCGACCGCCGCCCAACCGAACATCCTCCGCCCCACCGGGCCGGCGGAGAACAGCGACCCCTTTTCCAACGTTCTGCCCGACACCGATTTCCCGGATGGACGCAACCTGGAAGATTTGGAACAGCCGAACAACATCCCCATCGACGAAGAAAACTTTGTAGGGCCGGGGTTGGGCCTCAACTTTTCCTGGTTAGGGGGGGAGATCAACGTCTCCGGCTCGACCATTGGGGGTGGATTTGCGCTCATCCTCCTGCTGATTGGGGCGGTCTTGGGCCTGGGCTGGCTCTGGTGGCGGCGGCAGCAAAGCCGGGCGGCCCAGAGCATCTTCAACCTGTATGAGGGCATGCTGACCCTGGCCCGCTGGATGGGGGCCACGCTCTATTCCTGGCAAACCCCCTATGAGCAGGCCGCCGCCCTGAAAGAGCGTCTCCCTACCTATGAACGGGAGGTAGACACCATCACCAACGATTACGTCCACCACACCTTTAGCCCTCCCCCCCCCACCGGCCACATCATTGAAACAGGCAGCGGCCCGATAACCCTGACCCACGACAGCAGCGACGCCTGGCAGCGGCTACGCCCGGAGATGGTCAAACTGATTCTACGCCGGCTGATGCCCTGGAACTGGAAAAATTAAGTGATGACTGAACCGATCAACCTGTTTCATATCGCCGATATTCATATCGGGATGGAAAATTATGGCCGCCTCGATAGCAAGTCGGGCCTCAACAGCCGCGTTCTCGATTTCCTGCGGCGTATGAGCGAGGCTATCGACATCGCCCTGGAGCGGGAAACGGATGTCTGCATCTTCGCCGGAGATGCCTACAAAAATCAGCGGCCTAACCCCACTTTCCAGCGGGAATTTGCCCGGCGCATCAAACGGCTGGCCGGGGAGGGCGTGCCGGTGGTGCTGCTCATCGGCAACCACGATATGGCCACGGCCGACCGGGCCGCCAGTAGCCTCGATATTTTCGGCGTGCTGGATGTGCCCGGCGTCATCGTCGCCGACCGGGAGGAGGTCCACCGGATCACCTGTAAACGGGGTCAACCCTTGCAAATTGCCACCGTGCCCTATCCCCAACGGAGCCGCCTTCTGGCCCGCGAGCAGTATCAAAATATGACCCTCGAAGAGTTGGATATGGAAATCGGGCGGATTATGGGCCAAAACCTGGCCGATCTGGCCGCCGAGGTCAAAGAGCAGCCGGACATCCCGGCGATTTTGACGGCCCACCTGTCTGTCAGCGAGGCGAAACAGGGCAGCGAGCAGAGCGTGATGATCGGCCGGGATGTGGTCGTGCTGAAGAGCGCCCTGGCCAACCCGGCCTGGGATTATGTGGCCCTGGGCCATATTCACAAGCATCAGGAGCTAAACAACGGCCAACAGCCGCCCATCGTCTATCCCGGCAGTCTGGAGCGGATCGACTTTGGCGAGGAAAAGGAGCGGAAGGGGTTTGTGCTGGCCCAGGTGCAGCGGGGCCAGGCCACGTGGGAATTTATCCCGGTCAAGGCCCGCCGCTTTGTGACCATCCGCATCGACGTGACTACCTCGGAGGAGCCGATGACCGCTATTCTGGATGAGTTGGCCGAGCATCAGGTGGACGGGGCCATCGTCCGGGTCATCATCCGGGCCACCGAACCGCAGGAAATTCTGATCGACGACAAGCCCATCCGCCAGGCGTTGCGCGGGGCGGCCTACATCGCCAGCATCGTCCGGGACATCGACCGCAGTCGCCACCGCCGCCTGGCCGGGGTCTCGACCGAGGAGCTAACCCCCAAAGAAGCCCTGGAGCTATACCTCGACTCAAAAGAAACCCCCGCCGAGCGCAAGGAAGAACTGCTGCGCTACGCCGAGGCTATTTTTCGGGAATAATCGGCTGGACAATTGGCAGGCTGGAAGATGGAAGGCCGGAAGATGGAAGGCCGGTCAGGCAGCCAACGATAATTTTTTGCTCAAAGCAAGGCTTTGACTTATGATAGATGGTATAGAAAATCCGTGAAGCCGTCACACTTCACGGATTGGGTAGGGTATTGCTTGGCCGATTGGTTTTGACTACTCGTCAAAAGATTTGTTGTTGCGCCCGGAGTGAAGCTGCTCAACCAGCCTCGTCAAGCGAACCGTTTCCATGTGCAGGGTGTTGACCATTGTTTCGAGCGTGTCAACTTTGCCCCGCAGTTCGTACCGGCTCAGGTTGGCGGCTGTTTGAGCCTCATACAATTTGTCGATATGTTGCAAGCTATGCCCCACGGCCATTTCAGCCGTGATCTTGTCGTTGGCATAGTCGGAAAGCACTTTTTTATGGTCGTAAGTGCCCATTGTGTCTCCTTTGATTTATACAAAGTTAGGTTAAGATGTTGGTACTGATTGGTACCAATCATATCATAAAACATTTTTAGTGTCAAATAGTATCGATCAATTTTTTGATCGTCTTTGTTTGTTGACTGGAAACAGGTTATGGAGCGAGTTGGCGAAAAATTAAAAACTTTGCGCTTGCAATATAGCCTGACAACGAGGCAACTGGCTGAACATGTTGGAACGAGCAATGCTCAAATCAGCCGTATAGAAAACGGCCTCAGACAACCCTCCGGCGACTTGCTTATTAAAATGGCGGATTTTTTCAATGTCTCACTCGATAGCCTGATGCGGGATAATTTGGACTTGGATTAACAGAGAGGCAACGATGGCAGAGTTGGCAGATTTTATGCCCCCCTTGAACATTTCATCGGATGAACTCAAAAAATGGGGCAGTTTATGGCGTGGGGAGGCTAATCCTGAAACCGGTAAAAATAAGAGACCGGAACGTTTTGATCGCCACCAATCGGTTAACTTTGCCTCGTTTATTGATGCCGAATTTGCCAGGGCGCTGGCTGTCATGTTGGGCGATATTCCGGTGGAACGTCCGAACAGTAATGCCTTGATTCCCCCCATCCCTGATTGTGTGGAAGTGGGGCCGGTACGTATCATCGGCGGGATTCGGCCTCAAAACTTCGACGCGGCTTACCGGCCTGATGGACCACGGGTTGTGTTTGACAGCAAAACCCTCAACGATTTCAAAAGCGTTGGCAAGAATTGGCAGAATATGGTCAATGATTTGGCTACCGAAGCCGCTACCGTTCATACCCGCTTTCCTTACGCCCTCGTAGCCTTCATTGTGGTTATCCCCAAACCCGCGCTTGGCCAAAAGCAAGAGGCTGACATCATCAGAACGCTCGAACGGCTGGGAACCCGACAGGATGTTTTAGACCAGGCCCATCTGGCCGAAGTAGTATCGTTAATCATCTGGGACCCGGAAACCGGTCAAATTGATCCCTCGATTCCGGCTCAAGACTCCAATCTCCGCCTTGAGAAATTCTCAGACACCCTCTATCCCCACTACGTAAATCGCTACAAAGGCTTGCCTCCGCACGACTGAAACAAACCATTTGTTCTAAAATATCGCAGATACGCCAAGTATGGTATAATGCCTGCTATGGCGCAGATGAGTTTTCTTAAACAATTAACCCCCGCCTTCCCCACCAATAAACAGACCGTTGATAGCCGGAAACTTCGCGGGGGCTACTATACGCCCCTTGAATTGGCGCATTACCTGGTCAACTGGGGGATTCGGGCCGATACCCAACGTATTCTGGAGCCAAGTTGCGGCGATGGCAATTTCATTCTGGCTATTCTCCGCCATTTGGAGACTTTGCCCGGCTTGTCCCCAGCCATCACCGCCGTCGAGTTGATCCCCGACGAATTGAACAAAGCCAAAGAGCGGGCCACCACACAATTTGGTCAGAATGG
The DNA here is from genome assembly GCA_964638395.1 of uncultured Caldilineaceae bacterium. Taxonomy (GTDB): domain Bacteria; phylum Chloroflexota; class Anaerolineae; order 4572-78; family J111; genus CAZWZZ01. The sequence goes on along the minus strand of CAZWZZ010000166.1, from coordinate 3,904 downwards.
CACGGCGATTGAGTGGCTGCGTCAAGATTTTTTTGAGGCGTACAGTCATCTCCGGCAAAACGGTAAATTCAACTTCATCGTCGGCAATCCGCCCTTCATTCGATTTCAATATTTTGATGAGGATAGTCGCAACCTGGCCTTTAGCCATTTGCGATATGCCGGGTATAAACCGACCAAACTGGCCAATGCCTGGGCCGCTTTTGTTCAACTGAGTATCGAGCTTTTGCAAGAGGGTGGGCGGCTGGCGATGGTTCTGCCCGCAGAATTGTTGCAGGTTAAGTATGCTCACGAACTAAGGAACCGGCTGGCCTCCCAATTCGAGCATATCGTCATTGTCGGCTTTAAGCGGCTGGTTTTCCCTGAAATTCAACAGGAAGTCGTGCTACTTTTGGCCGAAGGCAAGCGCGAGGCGGCCGGGGTGACGTCCGATATTCATACCCTTCAACTTCATAATGAAACAGATTTGTCGAGGCTGGACAACCTCGATGATACAGTGGCCCATGTCCCGGCCAAACATACCAGAGCCGGGATGAAATGGACATCCTTATTTTTGGATGAAACGGCTTTTGCTGCGTTAGATGAGGCTGAAAGTGCCGCCGGTCTGAGACCGTTGGGCGAGGTGGCTGAGGTGGATGTGGGTATTGTCACCGGACGCAATAGCTTTTTTATTTTGACCGAAGCCCAGAGAGATGAGTTTCAGGCCACTTCTCTGACCGTTCCCATTATTGGCCGGACGGCGGCCTTGAAAACAACCTGTTTCAATCAGGCAGATTTTGGTGATTACAAAGAGCAATATCCATCCTTTTTACTTGATCTGAACGGTGTAGCCTATGAGTCTTTCCCCCAAGCCATCAAAGATTACATCAAATCCGGCGAGGCTGAAAACATTCACCGGGGGTACAAATGTCGTATCAGGAAAAGATGGTATGACGTGCCCTCCATTCATACCCCCAACGCTTTTCTATTCCGACAAATTCATCGTTACCCCCTGATGGTGGTCAACGGGGTGCAAGCAACCTCGACCGATACCATCCATCGCGTGCGTCTGAAAGAGGGAGTGGACGGTCGTTTGTTGGCAACCGTCTTTTTCAACTCTTTGATCTTAGCCTGGGCCGAAGTGTGTGGCCGCAGCTACGGCGGCGGCGTTTTAGAACTAGAGCCTCGTGAAGCCGAAGAACTACCCATTTTCTACGACGCTTCCATAGACATCGATTGTGAAAAAGTAGAGGCTTTACTGCGACAAAATAAACCCTACGAGGCTCTGGAGTACGTGGATACTATTGTCCTGAAAAACCATCTCGGCTTTGATGATCTTATGATCGGGAAAATCCGTAGCGCCTGGGAACAGTTAAAAGACCGCCGAGTAAATAGAAAATGAACCAGGGAGATGAATAGTACGAACGGAGGACAATCATGCTAGAGACATTACCACAGCCGCTTGAAGCACAGGCGTGGCCGCCTCAAGGGGCGTGGACGTATGACGATTATCTACGGCTGCCGGAGGATGGCCAACGGTACGAAATTATCGAGGGGGTTTTATACGTGACGAATGCACCCAGCGCGGCCCATCAATTTGTGGTTTTGGAAATCGTGCGACAGATGGCTAATTTTGTAGTAGAACAGCAGCTAGGACAGGTCCTACCCGCCCCGTTCGAGGTTCACCTGTCGGAAACAACGCGGCCCGTGCAGCCGGATATCCTCTTTGTCAAAGCCGACCGCTGGCCCGGCGGGGATATTCAATTCTTCGAGGGAGCGCCCGATTTGATCGTGGAAGTTCTCTCGCCGAGCAGCGTCCGCCGAGATCGCCACATTAAATTTGCCGCGTATGAGCAAGCGGGTGTGACCGAATATTGGATCGCCAACCCTACCCTCTGCACCGTCGAAGTTTACACCCTCTCCGGCGGAGAGTATGCGGTCTTTGGCCAATATGCGGGTGAGGATATCATAAAATCGGCCCTGTTGGAAGGGGTGGAGATTGTCAACCGGACCCTGTTCAATCAATGTTAGGCATTGGGGGTGACTAGGACATGGAGGCGTAAATATCTACCCGGTTGAAGCGGGAGAATTCGTTCTGCTTAGCGACATTAGTTTTTCGCCACCTGCGGGTCGTTTACCTGCCAATCCCTGTTCTCAGCGATGGTGAAAACTTGGCGACCCTAACCATTCTTTATACCGTGGCTAATCCTGCCGATCAAAGACTTCTACCTCTGGTGGACAACGCAACAAATCCAGCAACCGCCGGGCGAAGGGGGCGTGCAATCCTCGCTGCGCGGCCAGCCGCAGTAGTGGCTTCATCACCGCGCCCTCTTGCAAAATTGGAGCGGGCCGGTTTTCCCGGTCGCACCGGGCCAGAACCGGGATAAATTCGGTCAGTGCCAGCGCCAGGCGGTTTTGGCGGAGGTAGAGATGGGCCAACAGCAGGTGGGGGTTGGCCACGATCCCGAAGAGGACCCCGTCCGTCTGCAAGGCAATGGCCCGCCGGAGAGCCTGTTCAGCCGCCTGCTCCCGCCGGTCCAGCAAGGCCAGAAGTCCCGCCAGCATCGTGGCCAACATCGGTTGGGGCAAGAGCCTGTCCCGCTCCGGGGCCGCTGCTATCTGCCGCTGAATCTGGGCGACGCTTCGCCTGTTACCTTGCAGCCAATGTTTGCGCCCCAGGTCGTACAGATATTTGAGCCGTAACGGATTGGCGGTTTTTAGCAGAGGTTGCCGGTTGAGCATTCTGAAAAAATAATCGGTGGCTTGCATATACCGCCCCTGGGCCGTGTGAATATTAGCCGCCATTGCCAACAGGTCCGTCTCCAGCCCATAATCCCGATGGCGAAGTTGTTCGCCGGCCTGTAGCGTCTCCCGCGCCAGCCGTAACGCCTGGGACCATTCCCCGCGCTGCCATCTGATGAACGTATGCTGCCAGGCCAGGTGACAGTGCCAATAGGCATCGTCGGGGGCACAGGTCTCGATATGGCCAGCGATGATTTCCAGTTGGGACAGGCCGTCGGGCAACAGGCTCAGGGTGGGGTGCAGTTGCATGCTCAGGGCACGCAACCCGGCTCGCTGGTGACAGGCTCGAACCACAGTCGCCGCTTCGCCAAAATCCCGCCCGGCATCATCCCACCGCCTTGCAGTAAAATTGAGCCAGGTTCGGCTCATCAAGAGATGGAGCCGTTGCCACACCGGCAGCGGTCGGGCCAGTGCCCGTTCGGCCCAGCGTTTACTGCCCTCGACATCCTCCAGAATAACCGCACAAACGGCTAAGTTGGCCAAAACCTTCCCCTGGCCCGCCACATTGCCGCTTCTCTCAAACCCGCTCAACGAACGTTTCAGCAGGCGATGGGCCACGTAAAATTGGCCCTGCCGCCAGGCACAAATAGCCAAAAGATATAAAAGTTGGGGATGCTCCTCCAACAGCGGGGTCGGCAAGGTTTCGAGCCAATCCTGGACAATGTGGCCAAACCCCTGGCCCAACAGCGCTTCGCCCCGCTCCTCAAGCGCCTGAGCCGCAGCAGCCCATTGTTGCCGGAAAAGATAGGCGTCAATTTTATACTCGAGACGCACCTCAGCCTCGGCAGCCAGCGAGAGATTCGGGGGGTCGAGCGGAACAAGCGGAGCAATTGTATTGATTTGAGGGAGCCAATCCACACGTTTACTGGTCGTCATGCTCGGTTTCCCGCAGTTGATTTTACAGTTCGTAGGGTGTCGTCAAGGATCACATAGATTGTGCTTATAGATCAGGGAGAATAGTACCAGAGTACCACGTCCTGTGGGAATTGTCAAAATCTCTGGCTCCCCAGACAACCAATGCCATTAAGTTAACAGCATCCCGAGTAGGTGAGCGTAGCGAAACCGTATCGAGGGGTGCGGGTTGACCAAGCCTCCTCCCGTTCGCCGCACCCTTCGATACGCGCTC
>CAZWZZ010000165.1:0-9853 GCA_964638395.1 uncultured Caldilineaceae bacterium | reverse complement strand
ACAACTGACCCAAAGCTCCGATTTTTGGGATCATTATTTTTCTGGAACTCCCTTAAAGGGAAAGTCCGACAACTTAATTCTTGAGGCGATTTGTTGGGTCGGGCGGGGCTGTGGTAAAATGCGAGGGGAACAGATAATGGTACAACTCAATTAAAATTCAAGGAGACAAACCTACTCATGAAAGTTGCTTATGTTTTTGCATTGCCCCGGTCTGCCAGTTATAAATTAGCCCGGATGATTTTACCTCAACTCGAAGCCGGGACGCACGGCGTTGAGGTCGTCGGCATGTTTTTCTTTGATGATAATACCTTTGTTTTGAGAAAAGGGGATCCGGTTGGGGAAAGATTAGCCAAGGTCGCCAAAGAAAAAGGGATGCTGTTGATGATGTGTGATATGTGTGCTTTGGAACGCAACTTGGCTGAAGGCGAACCGAGATGGTGTGACGCAGAGGGTCAAGGCCGGACGGAGCCGGGGGAAATTAACACCGTTGACACGGTTGATGGAGTAGCCGTTGGCTGTTTCCCGGATTTGTACACGGCGCTTGCCGGAAATCCACCCGATCAAGTCATCACCCTGTAAGGGTTTTTAGATATTCAGGACAAACAAAAAATCGACAGGATTGACAGGATAAACAAGATTTTTTTTAGCATTTCATCCTGTAAATCTTGTTTATCCTGTCAATTTTTATGTTATGTAAAGTTTACAAGTTAGTTATACCACCTAATGACCGGCGGTTGAGGTTTCCATCTCGGCCTTTTCCTCGGCCCTCCGGCGTCGAGCGGCCTTAGCCCGTTTGTGCTGGTACTCGGCCAGGTAGTAGCTGCCGATGACAAAGGCGGCGACATTGGTCGCAGCCATCATCGGGCGCAGTTCTTCAAAAACAGCCTCGGCCTGATCTCGAAAGGTGATGGCCTCCTGATACTCGATGGCGATGGTAATTTGGCCGTTACGCACCCCATCCTTGTACTCGATGTAGACCAAATCGGTAAACAGATAGAGCAGTTGGCCCCGCTTTTCGACCTCAGCCGAGGTCAGCTCCACCGGCGAGTAGTTGGCCACCGCCGCTTGCGCCTCGGCCAGATGAGTCATCACCGCCGCTTCATCCTCATTGATCGTGGCTTGCTCCAGGGCAATCAGGGCCGCGTCTATTGTCTGGACGGTATCCGACCCTTGCTTCCGTTCAATATCAGCCCGAAGAATGTTGAAATAGCCCCGGGCCTGACCGGCCCACTCCGCCGCCCGGACGGGAAAGTTTTTCTCTACATTTTCCTCGACCTGGTCGAGGGCTTCCCGCAACCTGAAAAAGTAAGCATCACGCAAGTCTCCCCCAATCCTGCTCAGGGCCTCATCCGTCTCGATCTCTCCCGCGTCGAGGGCCAGCCCCACAGCCGCAAAATAAAACGCGATCAGCATCACAACGATGGGCAAAAGAAGAGTTTGTCGATTGGTCACGTGAAATCCATTCAAATCTAATTTTTGTTACACCACAAAGGCATTGCCAACTTATGGCCGCCTACTTCCCGTACCCTACTACACTCTGGCCCGAAAACCAATAGCCCGCTGTTAGTTAAAATCATATGGTCTGTTAGTACTACTCTTAACCCCGCGTTAATTTCAGAATTTCATACGGGAAAGAGAAACTTTACGGTATCTCAATGTTAATTATTAACGCTGAGCTATTGATTGATGGGAAAAGTTGGGGTAGGCTTCGCTTCTGAGAGTTCCGTCGTGAGGGAGATCCAAGAAAATAATTATCCAAACCGCCGCAAAGCGTAAAACGAAAAACGTATTGTCGTTCTCACATAATCAGGCTTTACGTTTCACGTTTTACGTTTTAAGAGGCTCAGTTTCCATTCGGAGTAGCATTTGAATCTGCCAGGTCTTGATGAGGCAGTAGAGGAGCAAGTCATGAATCAGAATTTACCAGCAGTTGACTCAACACACAGCCAGCGTGGCATCATTCAAACGGCCGCTGACCAGTGGCGCTTGACCTGGGATAATGTGGAGCATACACTCGGCCCGGTATGCCTCGACTGTTTGAACCGGCTGTTGAGCCAGGCGGTTTTAGACCTGGATTTTTGTAGCGCCACTGAAGGGGAGTATCGCTTGGAGGAAAATGAGGCGGGATATTTCCGCTTACGACTGAAAACAATCAGCCTTGAAATGAGTATGTTGGAATTTCTGACGCTGGCCGGCCTGGTGCGGCAAGCGTTCCTACGGCGGTCATCCAACTTTGCCAAGCTCGCGCCGGTGATACCAGCAGGGGCGCGGCAAAGAACAGCCCCACCAGCGACGCAGGCAGCCCCAACTCGGCAATCATGACCCGGTTGAGCGTCCCTCCCATCAGCACGCTGACCAGCCCCAAGCCAATGGGAAAGCCAGCTAAACGGACGTAATGAAGGTAGCGAATGGGTAATAAATTTTTCATTACAATTTTTTTCACTCCAGGTTAGGAAAGGTAATATCCTACCACAACAGCTAACACCAACAGCAAGCCCCAACCTAACTCCGAAAAGCCGATGACTTTGACCGGCACCGGTCGTCGATAGCGAGACAAGCCCCAGATGGCCCGTGCCAGCAGCATTACAAAGACGCCAAGCGGTAGCCACGGCAGCCAGCGCACCCAAATCAGCCAACCGACAACAGCCAGGGCCACCCCGTGCAGGCCAATGGCCAGGCCCGGTTGATGGGGTCGGCCACGATCCAGCCTCAAGCGAGCCCGCACATACAGGATGGAGGGCACGGCTCGGGCGACCAACACGACCCACAGGGCCAGGGCCGGGGCCAGAGTAAAGCCGCCGGCCAGGGCAATGCTGCTGGCGGTGGCGGAAAAGGCCACCGGACCGGCCAGTTCGGCCTGCCAGCTTCGGCTGCGGTTTTGAGAGTCGTACAGATAGAAGACGAAGCCAAACGGCAGGGCCGGCGCAAACGGCAGCAGCGGCTCAAGACCCGCCTGCCAGATGCCGAGTAGAAAACCACCGAGCGTCAGCAGGCCGTAAATCCCAACAAAACGTAATGCTATCATCATCCGCGCTGACCGCTGTTGGCGGCGGCTGGTTTGGGCCACTTTCAGCGGCCAGCGCAGCAAAAATAGACCGAACGCGCCAAGAGCTAGTCCCAGGCCGGCCCACGAAGGTGCCACTAACAGCCCCAAGAGGATCGGCTCTAAGGTGAGGCCCCAACTGCCGTGTTCGGCGGGCAGGGCGATAGTTCGCCATCGCTGTGGCGTAACGGCGGCCATCTTAAGCTTCCTCCGGCTTGACAATCACCAACAGCATTTGGTATTCAACCACCCCACTTAAATTTACGACTTCGGAGATTGGTATGTTTTTAAACATTGAGATGCTCCCTCCTGACGCCGACCATCGTTACCGCGCCCAAAAAATCTTCGTATTGCGGTTAAAGATCTAATCTTCGATTACGCTGGCATCGTTTCCGTCAGGAAGAGAAGCTGGGTCACCCAACCGGTGATGCGGGCTTCGTTGAGTTCAGGCTGGTTTCTATCATCGATGGCTAAGCCTATGAATTGACCGTCTTCTATACCCAATGAGGCCTCAAAATCATACCCCTCCGTACTGGTAAAGCCGATGAGATCAGCCCCACCCCCCCGCTGCGGGGGAGGCTGGGAGGGGGTTTCGTCGGTGAACTGCGTAACTCATAAGAGAATGGTTTCACTTATTTTTTTGCAAAAGCTACAACCGGTGTATCTACGGTGGCCCGAACCCTGTCTCCAACGGCCAGGTTCGCATGAGACCATGTCCGTGCTTGGAGCGTTTGGCCATTTTCGATTCTCAGGGTTACCAATTGATGGAAGCCGAAATAGCTGACCCGGTCAACAATTGTTGCGCTCTGAGGGTCAGGAGTAAGTGACAGTGTCTCCGGGAACAACACAACCTCAACCGCTCCCACAAGATCAGGATTATGTAGCGGCAAACTGCCCAGAGATGTTTCTACGATGCCTTGTGTGGCCTCCCCAGGCAGCACATTGACTTTGGCCAAAAATTGAGCGACCTGTAGGCTGGTCGGATAGCGGTACACAGTCTCGGGTGGGCCACCTTGAAGCACTCGACCGGCATCCATAATCACCAGTTCATCCGCCAGCCGTAGCGCCTCTTCTTGATCGTGCGTGACGAAGACGGTGGTTACTTTCGCTTCGTGTAATATGCTGCGCACCTCTTCACGCATAGTTCGGCGCAACGAGGCATCCAAGTTGGAGAACGGCTCATCGAGCAAGATCACATCAGGTGAGGGGGCCAGGGCGCGGGCCAGGGCGACCCGCTGCTGTTGCCCCCCACTCAGTTGATGTGGATAGCGATCTTCCATACCCATCAATCCAACCAAGTCAAGCAGGGTGGCGATACGATTTTTGCGATCTGCGGCTGTCAGGCCAGAGAGGCCAAATTCAATATTTTGAGCCACGGTCAGGTGAGGGAATAAGGCGTAATCCTGGAAGACCATCCCGATTTGGCGCTGCGTCGCCGACACCCAGACCTGGCCGCCACTGACCTGTTGCGCCCCGATCCAGATATTACCCGCATCAGGCTTCTCTAAGCCAGCAACAAGCCTCAGCGTGGTTGTCTTGCCGCAGCCGCTACGCCCCAACAACACCGTAATCGCGCTTCTGGGGATGTCCAGGTCCAGGTCGATGACGGCGCGAGTTTGATCATAGTTTTTACTAACATTTTGAATGCGAATAAATGTCATTGTTGCCGGTTATTGTTTCCACCAATTTGCATCAATAAAAATACGGGGAGTAATCCCACAGCCAGGATCATCAGCGCCGGAATGGCCGCAGACTCGTGGAACCCTTCGATACTCAAGAAATGGGCGCGCAGGGCCAGCGTATCCGTGCCAAAAGGAGGCCGCAGCAGGAGGGTGATGGGCAGCTCCTTCATAATGTCTACGAAGACGAGGATCGCCCCGGCGCCAATGCCTGTTCGCACAAGCGGTATATGGATACGCCGAAAAATCCGACCACTCCCAGCCCCCATTGTCCGGGCGGCTGCTTCCATAGTTGGTCTCACTTTGTCAACGCTGGCAGAAATACTGTCAAGCGCCAGCACCATAAACCGAACCGTGTAACCATAAAGAAGGGCGATGACGGTCCCGGTTAATAGATAGCCTGAGCCTGTATAACCCAAATCGACAGCAAAATCTGTCACCGCACCGTCTACCGGATTAACCACCGCCAAGACTCCGACGGCAATAACCGCTCCCGGCATGGCATAGCCAATGGCTGTCAGGCGCGACAACCAGCGAGGGCGGTTCCTGGTTTCAATCGAGTCACGCCGGTCGCTGTAGGCGACAACCAGAGCAATCAAAACGGTGATGAAAGCGCCCGCGCCACCAAGTAGCAAGGTGTTACGGGTATAATCGAAAAGGGGTTCGCCCAGCACGTTCACCGTCGGGTGACGAAGCTCCTCGACCGTCCAGGCAGCCAACTGGGTGACTGGTAAAATAAACGCTGCCCCCAAGAGCAAAAAGCAGAAGAGGCTGGCCAGCCACCCCCTGTTGCCAACCAATCTCTTGCGCGACATACGGCGACCGTAGCTACCTTGCTGATAGAAGCGGGCCTGCCTCCGCAGCAAGCGTTCGCCGATCAACAAACCCAACGCCAGAATAACCATTAAGCTGCCCAATTCCGTCGCCGCAGCGCTGTCGAATGAAGTGTTCCACAGCACCACAATGCGCTCACTCAAGGTGGGGTAGCTGAAATAGCTGACCGTGCCGTAATCAGTCAGAGTTTCCATAACAACAAGCACAACCCCCACGGCGATATGGGGGCGGGCCAAAGGTAAGGCCACCCGTCTAAAGGCATGCCAGCCTTCGTATCCCAAGACATTGGCGGCCTCAAGGGTGTTGGCCGCTTGCTCTCGAAACGCGGAGCGAGCGAGGATGTAGACGTAGGGGTAAAGCACCAGTGTCAAGACAAGTATCAGGCCGCCGGGGGAGGCGATATTTGGGAACCAGTAGTCATCACGTGACCAGTCAAATTGCTCCCGGAACGCTGTCTGGATGGGCCCGGCAAATTCAAAGATCGTGACGTAAACAAAGCCCATAATGAAGCCGGGAATTGCCAAGGGCAGCATCAGCAGCCGCTCGAACCATGCTCGGCCCGGAAAATCATAGGCGGTCACCAGCCAGGCACTGCCGACGCCGACCACCAATGTCCCCAACGAAACACCCACAGCCAGGCGCAGGGTATTCCACAGCGTTCTCGGCAGAATGGTATTCCACAGACGCTGCCACAGGGCGATATCCGGAGTCAAAAGTTCGAGAGATAGAACGGCAATTGGACCCAGTAGAATAATCGTCAGAAGCAAAACCGGCAGTTGACCCAGCCAGGCACGAACTCCCGGCCAGACAGGCTGATTTTTGTGTTGGATGGTTACTTGTATAGCCCGTTCGGACTTGAGATCAGTATTCAAAGACCCCCCTGAGTTCGAGATAGGAGTTACGCAGTTCACCACCTGCAAGGTTTTTTAAGCCCAATACTGTTCAAATAAGCCCCCCCAGCCCCCCAAAGGGGGGAGCAACAAAGCGAGATTCCCCCCGCTGGGGGGCTAGGGGGGGTGGCGAGCGACATAGCTCCGAAGAATCGTCTTATTTGAAAGGTATTGTTTTTAAGCCTTGCAGGTGGTGGTTTCGGCGTCAATTTGGCGCTTAGACCTTGCAGGTTTTCAAAACCAATTTGGCGCTCAGACCTTGCAGGTTTTCAAAACCTACAAGGTCAACTGCGTAACTCCTACCAGACATTAATTAGGTTTCATTGAAACCGTAGCCAGCTTGCTCGAGCATTTCTACCGATTGTTCCTGGAGGGAACCATACTCCCACAGGGGATATTCGAGATCATACTCAAACTCACCAAAACCGGCGATAGTTTCATTAGGTTCCGCTTCAGGGTTCGTTGGGAACTCAAAGTTGCTGCCGGGGAAGCAGTCAGACGCGCCACACTGATTTTCAGTGGCCGCCAGATATTCGATGAAGGCCACAGCGTTATCAAAATTTGCCGCATTCTCAACAACAGCCGCGCCATTGACGTTGAAGAACACGCCGGTAGTATCCTGGTTCATCCACTTCAACTCGACCGACTCGAAGGTGGCAACGTCCTCAGCATCACCATTCGCCAGACGACCCATATAGTAATGGTTGACCACCGCGACATCACATTCACCGGCGGCGACAGCACGGATTTGACCGGTATCACTGTTGATGTAGCGGGTCACGTTGTTAGCGATCCCTTCCGTGACGGCGGTCGCTTCCTCTAAGCCAAGATGATAAATCAAACTGCTAAAAAGGGAAACGGTGTAGATGTGGCTGGCCGGGCGCATGCATAGGCGGCCACTCCAGGTGGGATCAGCCAGATCACTGTATGTGTTGACCGCCGCGATTTCCTCTTCTGTCACATTCGCCGGATTGTAGACCAAGGTGCGGGTGCGGATGCTCAGCCCATACCAATGACCATCCGGGTCTCTGAACTCTTCAGCCACGTTGGAAGTCAGCGCTTCCGACTCGATGGGTTGAAGCAATCCTTCTTCGGCAGCCAATGACAGCACCCCGGCATCAATCGCCAGGAACACATCGGCCACACTGCGCTCCCCCCGCTCGATGTCGGCCCGTAAGCGGTTCAACAGGTCCCGTGGGCTACCGGCAGAGACGCGAACTTCGATGCCGGTATCTTCGGTAAAGGCCACAAACGGCGCTTCCAAGTCCCCGTAGTGACGGGATGAGTAGACATTAACCACCGGGTTGCCGGCGGGCGCAACGGCTTCTTCTTCGGCCATCTCTTCTTCGGCCATCTCTTCTTCAGCCACGGCTTCTTCTTCAGCCGCTTCTTCTTCAGCGACTGGTTCTTCTTCGACAGCAGGTTCTTCAACTGCGGGCGGTTCCTGAGCGCAAGCGCCAAGCACGAGCAAGGCGATTAACGCAAGCCCCGCCAACCAACTTAGTGATGTGTAAGTACGTTTCATAGTTCCTCTTGTATTCCTCCTAGAAATAGATTTATAGTTTGGTTGAATTTTTTCTACTTCTTTACGTGGCACAAATTGTTAATTTGTGCGGTGGTTTTGCAGCCAACTCGGAACAATTTAGCAAATTGTTCTACGAACTGGGTAACGCCTAGGACAGTTTACCAACATCGTTTAGGGTCAGCCCCATTTAGGAGGGGCACGACACCTCCAACAAGAGACGCAGTGAGAGCGAATAACAATTGTCAAAATGCCAAACCTGTCCCGGCCAGGGCGGTGATAATTAGGGCTAATCCTATTTGTAACCAGGCTATGTCCATCGTTATCGCCAAATGTCTGATTGCAAGAGACCGTTTTAGGGATTTCTCGCTCCTATCGTCGCTCGAAATGACATGGTTGCGTAAGTCCTGTACTTAATTACGGGAGCGAAAACAGCCAGACGTTCTCTCCCCCGGCTGATGCTCCCGAAGCAGAGTTTTCGCCGACGGTTGCGGCAACTGTTTACCCAAACGCTGCCGAGCATTGAGCAGCAGATCGGCAAAGAGCAAAAAATCGGTCGGCCCAAAAAAGAGGGCCACATCACCGGCCCACAGTTGACATCCCCCATTTTCCTGGCGAATTAAGCCAAAATACTGCTTGCGACCGACTCGGGCCGGATCTGGTGCAGCTTTGACCTGTTTTAGCAAGTCAGTCAATCGTTCAAAATTGGCCGGGCGCAACCGCAGCGTTGCCAGGTCCCAATTGATCTGAATAGTTCCGTGTTCACAGTATGAAACTAAGCGGTAGGTATCGGCTCGAACAACGACGGTCAGATGCTCGCAGTTCATCAATTCTCCCCCCTTCTCTTGGTTGTCTAATTGTTTGAAAACATATGGCGGGCGCTGGCCTTGACCGTGCGTTGATAAGCGCCGATCTCTTCAGCCGGTTGACCTTGAACGGTGGGCTGGACGATTTCTTTGAGGGCCACCCGGACCATATCGGCCAAAATCTCGAAGTTGGCTCTGGTCAGGGTGAAGCCCACGTTGCCGATCCAGACCTGAAAATGGCCTTTGGCGGTGTAAAATAGTTGGCACGGGCCACACCGCAGTTGCCCCGGCGCTTGAAGCGCTTGCCCCTGCCCGGTGGCCTCAACCACGTGAGTCAATGTTTCCAAGTCCAGATAGGCGGTGACCACATCCCAGGTTAGATGAATCGTGCCGTGTTCACAGCGATGGAGACAGCGCAAGTCACTGCTGACGGCTAAAGGGGTTAACGTTTGACACATTTTTTCCGCTCCTCAGATTTTAAGACATTGGCCTGAGTGTAACGTCTTTTTCATCAGCCATCAATAGCCTGCTGTGAAAAACTTTACTTCGGCGCTATAAGAATAATTTTTACCCAAACGAGTTTAAAGTTTAACAGGCGTTAAACCTTCCCTTTCTTCCTCAAAATTTTAGAGTTGATAGCGGGCTATTGTCGGAACGACAGAGTTGCGATAAGGAACGCGGCAAGTATGCCTGAGAAAACTGCGGCGATGTCCATTATGAGTGGCGGGCAGGGGGCCTCGCTGACTCCGGCGGGACAGCAGTGTGCCTTGACGACTCTGCGTAAACATCGCCCGGTCAAAAGTTTTTTGGTGGAATTTTTGGGTTATGGGCTGGATGAAATTTATGAGGAGGTCGGCCGTCTCCAACATTGCCTGTCTCGGCGGCTAACCGAGAGCTTAATTAACCACACTGCCGGGCACGCCCCGGTTCGACCAGACTCCGTGCCAGGTGTTGGGACCGCTCAATTATGGGACGACGATCCCAAACCATCGCTATAAAGAAGCCGCGTTTTTACAGCTATTTAGATAGGAGTTACGCGGTTCGCATCCCGAGTAGCCTTGAAAAGGCGTATCGAGGGG
>CAZWZZ010000164.1:3401-9893 GCA_964638395.1 uncultured Caldilineaceae bacterium | reverse complement strand
CCGACCGTGTTGTTGTCGGTGAGGTCGTTGCTACCCACGGAGTCGTATCGCGTACCACTGACCTCGTTGAGCAGCCACAGAGAGACGAGGTTGGCATCATCTTTGTAGACCTCATTCGCCATCGAGCACCACCTCCACCCACCGGCCAAACGGCCCGCTCCGCTGCTCCGGCCCGTAATGCTGCTCAAACCGAAATTCCCGACCTTTGTAGACGATCCGACAGCCGAGGATTGCGCCCTTGCCTTGTGGCCCGTCGTAGCGATGCACGTAATATTGACACCTGACCCCGTCGGCTACATCGTCAGCCGAGACGATGCGGGACCAGTTGAACGGCTCATCATCGACCTTTCGCGCCCGGTCCAGCGCGGCCAGGCTATCGCCGTCCCGATCCGTGGCCTGGCTGAGGGGCAATTGCAGAAATCGACCGTATTGCTGCCGGTAGGCTTGTTGGGCCGTCCTGATTTTGCCAAACATCGCCCGTCGCTCGGCTTCGATCTCGGCTAATCGCGGATGTTGATCTAATACGCCCATCAAGCCCAACTCTTCCCGCCCAAGTGACCCCGCCGCCGATCCCACGTATCCAACGGCTCCACCCTGACCACCGCCGAGCCGCGCAACGCCTCCCGCCCGGCCAGGACATTGAGCGCCACCCGAAACGCATCGAGCCGCGCTTCGCCCCAGGCTTGCACTACCTCAGCCGATTTACGATGCAGCGTCACTTTCTCCTTCATATCGATGGCCCGTATCAAGGCCGCGTGGCCAGCCGCGCCGGTGAGTAGCGTTTCCTCATCTTCGACCGGGAACGTGGTCGTTGTCTCGGAGTCCAACCCGTTCAGGGTTTGAACCGTCTTATAAAACAGCCTGGCCACGTCCCCGGATTGAGGCTCGTCGCCGTCGACGAAGTACAGGACGTCATTGTCCCGCCAGAACTCGAAGTGCCTCTCATTGGCCGGGTATTCCGGGTCAGTCGCCGTATAGGGCAGCCAGACCCGTGACACACCCAGGAGACCAGTCACCGAAGAGACGTCAAGCTCGCGGCCATCGCTGGCCAGCGTTAGCGTGGTGATCTGGTGGTAGGGCCTCACCAGGCTGTACTCTTTAAGCGCCATTTTGATAGCCTCGTCAAGCGTGCCCGTTGCCCAGATGTTGTTGCCCGAATCCTGGAGAATGGTCTCCAAGCGGTCGCGGAAGGTGGTCAGGGTTAAGCTGCTGGCGGTCATTAGTTAATACCACCAGACTCCAGCATATCGATCAACTCCGCCTTCAACGCCCGGCTCGGCACATCCAGGCCCCGCTCGGTCGCCAGGTCACGCAGTTGAGAGACGGTCATCTGCTCGTAAGCTCCCCCCTCCAGGCCGTCCCGCTCCACGATGTACTTTTGCCCCGTCCAGATGACCAGCGCCACCGCCGTGGGATAAACCTTGAAATCCATCAAGGCCGTTTCATCAATCGAGTCGTGTTCGCAATCCGGGTCTTGCTCTAGCTTCCGCACGGCGGCCACGACTTCTTGAGGTAGTTTACTCTTCATCGTCTAACTTGCCCTTTCCGGCCTAGCCTCTAATCCAGACCGTCACTAACACCGAGTCCCCGGCGTTGGCCTGGGCGATGGTCGCCTCCAGCCTGCCGTGGACTACATACGGTTCGTGGACTTCCTCGCCGGTTGTGTACAGAATATCGGTGCCGTCGTTTTTCTCTGTGACACGACGTGGACAGATTTTTTGATCCGTCGCGCCGTCACTCAGCGAGATGATCGCTTCACTGGCCGGGTCGCCCTCATCGCTCAGCGTGAAATCAGTTGTCCCGGCCGGCGGTGAATCCTGGTAGGCGACGTGGACGGCCAGCACCTCCCCCCGAACGTGAACGCTGTGCCCCGTGGCCGTGGCGCTGCCCGCCGATCCGACCGCCGCGCCGGTTGAGAATTGGATACGGTCGATCATTAGCTGTTATCCGGGCTAAACAACTCAATCCAGGCATCCCCCAAGAAGATGAACCCGGCGTTATCATTTTCACCGAGCGTCACATTGCTCCCACCAGCCGTCGCCCCGGTGTCTACAATGACCGTCGATGTAGTCACATTATTGGCAAAGATAACCATGTCGCCGGTTGTGGCCTCTCCGGTGCCTAACGTGATCGTCAGGACTGCCGTGGGGTTGAGATTGTAGAGGGTCCGATTTGTAGGGGTGATGGTCTGCGCTCCAGTTGAGGTGTAATTGGTGGCCACAAAGTTCAACTGATTGGCCCGCGCCGCGCCCCCATCGTCGATACTAAAGACCGGGGTCCCGTTATCCACCGCCTCAAACAGCTTGCCCGTGCTTTGCCCATTGGCCCGCAGCACTGGCGTGGCCGTGCCGCAGGTGTCACAGCTTAGGTGGATGGCAGACAACCGCGTGGGACGCATCGAGGGAATAGCCGCCAGCAGGGACAGAGCGACCGCCGCGATTAAAAGCGTAATTAAAACTCGTTTCGTCATCAGAAGAGTCCTTTCGTCTCAGGTAATACTCAGGTATTACCCTTCGGTGAACACCAGCAAAATCGAGACATTGGCCGCGTCCGTCCCGGCCCCGCCGTCATAGTCAATCGTGACCACCACATCATCTCCATCAGAAATGCGCGGGTAGGTGTCATTCACGAAGTCATCCAAATCATACTCCGTGTTGTCTGTGGCGTGGCCGGTAACCGTTACGCCATCGAGATAGGCGTCCGTATCCGGCGTGTCATTTTCGCCGATGTCGAGAATGAACGAAGTCGAGGCATCACAGTTGGCCGAAACCTTGACTAACTGCATATCAAACGGCGCTTTGAACTCGAACTCAACATCCGCCGTCAGCGTACCGGGAATGATGATGGGTAGAAATAGGTGATTTCCTTGCATTGTGATTACTCCTGACCGACCGCCGACCACCGACCGCCGACCGCTAATTTTTGCTACCTGCTACCTGCTACCTACTTAGGTGACGTTGCGCTTGCCGATACCGCGATAGGTGGCCGGACCATACCAATACTCGTCTCTGACTTTGATCGGCATCGTGTCGTTGGTGAACATCAACCCAGCCAACTCGCTCGACACGCTGAACAGTTCCGGCAGCGGATGGCTACGGCCACCGGGGGCAACCGAGTAACTCATCTGAATAACCGGGGCCAACATCGGATCAGCAATATAGGCCCAATCATTCGTATCCGTGAACTCAGGCACGGACAGCGGAATAGGCCGGGGGTCGCCGGGGCGGGTCTGAGCGTAGGGGTTGACGTCATTCTCTGCCGTGCCTGGTTCCCCGCCGGGGCCTTGACCGTAACCGAAGATTTGCAACGCCTCGTCATACAGATCCGCCGGCCCCAACCAGAACTTAGGCCACAGCCCCTGACGTTTCCCGGAGTTTAGTTCGGTCTGTTTGTAGCACTCGATCCGGGCCGCTTTCCAGGCCGCGAACGAAAAGGCGGTGGTGTCCACGTTGCCGTGATCGGAATGGAACAAGGCTGTGCTGTCCTGGTCCAAAGTGGGGCCGACGCCTGAGTTACTGGTAAAGATCGTGGCGATGTTGCTGCTACGGGTCCGGACCGCCGCAACGGTCAGTTGCCGAGGCACGGCTTGAATACGGGCGATGTCAGAGTTTCGGAGCATCTTCCGCGTGACCCCGACGTAGCCGCCGTGCTTCACCACAGCGTCCGTCTCTTTGCTGTCGTCGGTGTCCAGTTCGGTGTAATCCCCACCATCCGGCACCACCGGCAGATTAGACAGACCACCGAATTGTACCCAGTTCATATCTTGCAAACTGCCGTCGTTGGGCTGAACCGCCACAATCTGCTCAAACCAGCGGTACATAGCCAGGCCGTCCCACAGCGAGATAATGACCCGGTTCATTGCATCGACCGCCAACCCCGGCAGCGTGGCCGGGCTGGCCGTGGCCAACATCACCAAATCCGAATTGAACCGGTCCTGCCAAGCGAAATCGCCGGTCAACGCCTCATAGATAAACTTGGGGCTTCTCAGTTGCGGGGTGGGCAGTTGAGCGCCGGGAGCGCCAAACATCCAATCTACCGCGTTCTTGAAATCATCTTCCCCAGTAGACATCCCGTGAATCCGCCCGCCCTGCCCTCGCGGAGCCTGGCCCATCCCTTCGATCACGTTGGGGTCTTCGGCCTGGCCCAAAAGCCCCGTCAGTCGCTCCATTGTGCCGGTCAGTCGCGCCATCGAGGACTCGATATTGCCGATGCGCTGCTGAAGTAGCGCCGGATCTGGCGAGGGTTGCCGGCCACCCTCGCCATTTGTGGCGAGTGCCGCGCCACTCGCCGGTTGTGGCGAGGGTGCAGGCGGGGCTTGGGCTTGACTTGGTTGCTCCTGTGGAGCGTCGTTTGGTTGGACTTGATCTTCGTCCATCGTAATACCTCCATCATTAAATACGTAGACCCTGACCGGTCTACCATTGTTGATTGATTGCAGAGCTTCCCTCACACGCCCATCCGCCCCAGGCCCAAATACCACGTCCCAGGACTCCACGTGTGAAAACTCAGTAGTAACACGCAAGTACTCCTCTTCCGGCTCCTCACCTGCATCCCTATAATCGTGCCGCCCGAAAAACACCAGAGAGCCACCTATATTAGGCACAGCTTCTCTCGCTGCCTCATCCTCTACGACTTGACCGAACAACTCATCAACCAATCGCCCAGCGTCGTTGTCGTAAAGCCTCAGAAGTGCTTCCGCCGCGTTTGCGTCGTTGCTCCACTGTGGCGAATGAACGACACCACACAAGTCTCTCAGCGACGGGTGAGCCGGATTAAAAAATGACCCCATCGCGTGATCGATGAAGCAAGCCAAGTTATCAAACAGACCAGCCGCAAGCGCGGCCTGAATCGTCGAGGCCGGTATCTCCCAGTTTCCCTTTTGTCCGTCCCGTTGCATCACCCGCCCGGCCCGGATAAGTTGCACTCGATATTCTTGCCTGGTTCGTGGCTGATCGGATGCCAGCCGAATAGGGCTATACGCTGATTGTTGCTCTGTGTCCGTTTGTGTAGGCACTGAGTTCACCCTCCTCCTGCTCATCGTCGGGATACTCATCCAACACAATGCCCCGCTCTTTGAGCAGCTTGTCTATTTGTTCATCGCTCAGGATTTCCCCGGCGAACTTGAAGCTCATGGCAATGGCCAGCTTATCAAACTCTGGCCCCATATCGAAATCCATCTTGAGATCACCCAAGGCCGTGATGATGCTCTTGGCCGCGTCAGCGAGTTCTTTGTTGTCGGCTCTGCTTATGTCCGGAAACTTGGCCGTTAGTTTGAGTTCCCTGGCCGACCGGGGAAGCTCTGCCTCGACTACGCCTTGGGTCTGGAGGAACCGGCGGTAAGCGTGGTAAACCAAGTCCTCCAGCATCTGCCCAAACTCTCTCCGCCGTTCCCGGTAGAATCGATACGTTCGGTCGTCCATCGAGGCCGAGGTGCTGCGTAATGCTGAGTCCCCCTCGCCGAAATGCACCAGACTTTGATTGCTGGCCGTGGCCATCGCCAGGCGCAGCGCCTTGCCGTCCGGCTCTGCATCACCGCCGCTCAGGTTGAGGTTTGGGGCACTTACCTCTTCATCCGGCCCCACCACCAGAACCCCGCCATCGAGCTTGAGATTGCTGTATTGCTTTTGCTTATCTGGAACCTGTTTAGGATTGGCGATCTTGATAACCAGCCCGGCCAGCGCGTTCCTGATCCGGTTAAACAAGGCCCGTTCTTTGAGCCACGACGTATACCGCTTGGCCCAAGGCAACAAAGGCGTCAGATCGGACTCACCGCGAGTAGCTCCGACGATCTTGTTCACGGCAAAGTGTAACATCATTGGCTCAGGCCGCTGGTGGCGTCGATCTTCACGAGGCGCAAAGACGCGAGCCGTTCGCCACGATTTCCAGACACGAGGCTCAAGCTGGCCATAAACCTGTTCTTTGTAGCCGGTCTCTTTTTCGTAATCGTCTTTATCTGTTTCAACAGAGATAATGCAGCTTGCTGGGATGGGTCTTACTTGGGAGATGCCGCTGATTTTGTTAGTGAATAGTACCGGGTAAAGCTCGCCGGATCGGGTCAGTTCGTCGCACCAGTCGCCGAGCCTGGAGTCCATTCGGTTCTCTGGGTGATGCCAGAACGACTCGATGAACTCTTGAACATCCTCATCTTCCGAGGAGATCGTTACACCGTCGCCGGTCACGTAGGCCCTGGTCAGTCTCACCACCTGCCTGACCCAGCCGTTGAGCCGCCACGCATCCACCACATCCCGGTAATGCTCTTGGAGTTCGGCCCACGGTCGATCTACGGGGCCACCACCACTAAGCGAGGACCAGCCCGGCGCGGTGTCGTTAACTTCGGCCGTAACACTGCCGAGTTTCTCAGCGGCCCAGGAGAGCGCCGAGGCAAGGCGGGTGCGTAAACGTTGCGTAAATATCATCACCCTTCACCCTTCTTGAGGCAACGCCGTTTGACCCAGACCTTTTTGCACCGGCAATTAGGATGGGCCGGAAGTT
>CAZWZZ010000164.1:0-3301 GCA_964638395.1 uncultured Caldilineaceae bacterium | reverse complement strand
TTTCTTGGCCACAAAAAAACTCCTCGCTGTAGACCGGGCAAGGTCAGCGAGAAGTCGAGGGCCACCGGGCAGGAGGTTCGGCGCTGCACCCTGCCCGGTGTAGGTGTGATTATGCCCTCAGTGGGGCGTTATGTCAATTTTGCAGACGGATGTTCTAGTCCCACCCAGGCTCCAAGCCCTCCCGTAGTCGCTCGTTTTTGGCCAGGCCGGACGCCGCCTTAGCCCGCTGGTCCACGTAGCCGAATCGATCTACCAAATAGTAAGCCAGGGCCTTCATCGCGTGGTTGTTGGCATCGACCGGCAGGTCACTGGTCGGGTTGCCGTCGCGGTCCGTGGGTCTGGTGTAGAGTTTGTATTCCAGGAGCGTGTTTTTGCACCGCTCATCGTGCAGCAGCCGCCCCTGTTTGAGCATTGTCCGGTGTCGGACAATGCCCTCGGTGATCCCCACCGTCTGAGAGGCCAGATAGACCCCCGCCGCGCCCCAGGCCTCTACCGCCGATCTGCCGGAGTTGGCGTTCTTCTGACGACCCGCGATGTCAATCACCCCCCGCGAGACGTTGTCCCACCAAGGCCGCGCCTTAGCCACCACTATGATTTCATCGTGGTCATGGTAATTGAGGTATATCTCGTCGATCTGCCAGACCTGATCCCCGTGAACTTGGAGCGGTAGGACTGAGTAGGAGCTTGGATAGTAGCCGGGGTCAATGGCCAGCTCCACCGGCAGCGTCTCATCAAACGGATACCGCCCCACGTGATTCACGTAGGAAAACTCTCGGGCGAACACCAACGCCTTGCTCGGCATCCGCACCGCTGCCACCGTCCGGGCAAATTCATCCTCCGGCAGCAGTTCCTTGAGCCTGACAATCTCCGGGTCATCCTCGCCGCCTGGATAGAGAGCTAAATTCGTCCAGGCCGGAAGGGAGAACGTCGCGCCACGCCAAGCGTTGCCCTCCACCTGTAGATCATCCACCAGCGAGGCGTACCACCCGAAATCATCCTTGAGCGTGCCGACTAAAATCACCCGACCCCGGGCCCGCGTCGCCCTCCGAACGGCGGCGGTGGCCACCGAGTAGGAATCGATGATACCCGCCTCACACAGGGCGATGATGTCCGGCTGTTGGCCCAACGCAATAATGGATGACGCCCCATTGAGAGCCGACAGCGTCAGAATCGTACAGCCCGTTTTGGTGGTCAGCATCCATTGGCCGTTTTTGGGTTGTGAGATGTGGTCGGGGTCTAGCGCGCCGAGCCGGGAGAGGTTGCGGACCAGGTAGTTGAACTCGGCGTAGGTGTTTTTGTAGGTTTGGCCGACGAGATAGACCAGCTCACACCAGGGCACGCAGGCCGTGATCTCCGCCGCCGTGACGTGGCTTTTACCGCCGCCCTCCGCGCCGACGATCTGAACCACCTCAGCTCGGGACCGGTGAGTTTTATCCTGGAGAGGGAACGGTTCATAGTCGAGCCGGGCGAAGGTGACTTGTTTCTGGTCGTAAGTGGGCCATCTCATATAGCCGCTATCTGCTACCCGCTATCTGCTCCCTGCTGCTGTCGTAGCTCCGCCAGCCAGTCCCGTAGCTCCTCGTCTGTTTTGCCCTTCGAGGCCGTCAGTACGTCGGCCCGATCCAACACGGCCACCGCCGCCGCCCGTTTGTCCAGGTCCCGCTCACCCTCGGCAATCTGGCGGAGCAGCTCCCGCGCCGCCCCCGCCGTGCCGATCTGCATCAGCCGAGCGGCGGTGTTGAGGCTATTCTCGACCATTTCTTGCCGGGCCAGGTCGAGGGTGTCCACAAATAGCGGGTCTTTGAGCCATTTGTAGTAGTAGGTCGATTCGGTGCAAGCAAACGTCCAGTAAAATCGGCGGCTCTTTGTTCTACAATCCGCTTCGTGAAGCTGTTTCCGCTGCTTTCGGATGTCAGCGCTGTCGCCGGTGCGTCCCAACTGCTGGCCACACCACGCACAAGAGTAGCTCGTTTTGAGCAGCCGGGAGATGGGAATCCGCGTGGCCTCCGCCGCGACAATCATCTGAATGGCCGTGCGTTGTTTGGCCGTCAGGCAGGAGAGTTTGTACAGCAGTTCGGTTGACCAGTTGATTTCATCAGTCATCATCGCCTCGCTATGTACTGCATCGTATTTTGCAGTCCCTCTATGCGCTTCGACAGCTCCCGAATCGATTGCGTAATCCAGGTTGACGCCTGCCGGTTCTCTGGGATTTCGCGCCATAGGTAATCCACCCGCTCCACCATACGCAACAGGATAAGCAGCGTCAGCACGCTATTTAACAGCGTGACCACCGAGACCAGGCTCAAAATCAAGAGCGTTATCAGAGCAAATGTATCCATAAACAAAAAAAACCGAGCTTGCGCCCGGCTGCTGTCCGACAATTTTTCTTAATATAATTCTATCAGATGGAGGGGGGGATTCCAACCGTACTAACTACCCACCAAGCAAAAAGCCCCGCGATGGACACGCGGGGCTTTCCACAAGGAGAAAGGAGAGTAATGAATATGGCCGTCACAAGTGACGCTGGGAACCCTTTATGAGTAGCCCGCCCGGTCAACCGTTTTGGAGCTTCCGCCCGGCGCATCGCCCAGGCAGGCCGATGTCTCGTGTGCAGGTATCCTACTCCCGACCCCGGCTTATGTCAAATCTCGCTCATCCGTTCTGATGATTTCCCAGGCCAGATAACCCAGCCCGGCCAGCAGCGCGGCGGCGGCGTCCCAGTGGCCCAGGAACGCGAATAGGGCCGCAATGGGCAGCCCGCAGGTGAGTTTGAGGAGGTTTCGAATTTTGGGGGTTGACATCATGATTCATCCTGTGGTATCATCCTTGTACATTTGTACATTTTAACATTAAACAACGGAGGCCAACACGATGCAGGAAAAGATTTTGGAGCGAATTGTAGCTGAGGTTCCGGTGGAGCTAAAGCGTCGCGTGACTATACAAGCCACTCTCCAAGGAAAGTCGATCAAAGACGTTCTCATTGAGGCGTTGGAGAAATGGCTGACCGAAGAGAGCGACGACGCCCCGGAACTCAAAAAGCTGACCCTGGCCGCTTAGAAAAAAACAAACGGACGCCACCCCTGGCCGGGTGACGCCCGCGACGCCTCCGTTATTTGCACCGTCTGTACAAATGTCTTTAACAACCGAATAGCACGTTACAAACACTCGGATTTTTGAGGCAAGTGAACCGGGGAGGACTCGCACGCTCCATCTCCCGCCGAAAGGGGGCGGTGCTTTACTCGTTAAGCTACCGGTCCATAGGTTCTTTTTTCCCGATAGCCCCCGACTCTATAACCCGCTG
>CAZWZZ010000163.1:0-9906 GCA_964638395.1 uncultured Caldilineaceae bacterium | reverse complement strand
GCAAGGCCGTCGAGCAGAACGCGATGGCCGATGCGGAGATGGCCGCGCCGCTGCCCGCCGCGACAGCCTTGCCCGATGATCTGGGGGGTGGGACTGAGTCCATCGCCGGGGCCGCCGTAACCAGCGTCGGCGATAAAGCCTTCGTCCTGCGGGAGGACGTCTGGACCGACACCACTTTCGACCCCGATCGGATGACGCCGACCGCGCTGCCCTTCCCTTCGGATGAGTTCTTCACCTTCCTGACGGATAACCCCGCCGCCGGGCAATATTTTGCTCTTGGCCCGCAGGTCATCGTCGTCATCGACGGCACGGCTTATGAAACGGTTGAAGGGGAGGTTGAGGAGATTCCCGACCGGCTGGAACCGACCGCAAGCGCGACGGAGCCACAACCGGAGCCGACGGCGGCTGAGACCACCGCCGAACCGGCCCCGCCGTCCGCCTCGGCCAACGCCGGAGAAGTTTACACGACCCTCAGCGCCGATGTGGTCCAAGGGACGGCCCCGCTGACGGTCAACTTGACCGGCGAATTGATCGGGGGGCCGGATAATAATCAGGATTTCTACTGTGTGGAGAGAGCTTTTGATTTTGGAGATGGCCTGAGCCAGAGGCTCTCGCCGGGTTGCGCGCCGTGGACGGAAGCAACCGAAATTCAGCGCCAATTCCAGACGACGTACATCTATGAGGAGCCGGGCACGTATGAGGTGACGTTTAGCCTGGGCGGCACGACCTCGGAGCCGGTCGAGATTGTGGTCGAGGCGGCGGAAACGGCGTCTGAGCCGACCGAGGCAGCGACCCAGAGCGATGAGCCGGTCGATGCTGCCCCGGATGGTTCGGAGGAAGAAACGGCTGACGCCCCCACTCGTCCGGCGACCTGTTTGAGTGGGCTACTTCTGCTGCCCCTGGTGGGCGTGGCGGCTGTGTGGTTGGGTCGCAGAAAGTAAGTTCAGCAACCATAAAATATAGGGCATTGGGGAGTCGCACGAAGACGTGCTGGCTCCTCAAACTGTGATTTAATTTACTGAATATAGTTGTCCACCCTTACTTTTACTATTATAATATCGCCATCCCTTTCTTATTGGTCATAACCGAATGACACTCACCGGAAAACGTTGGACGTTACAAGATCGTTACAACAATTCAATATACCTCACCGAAGAACGGTGGCATCACATCATCAACGACCTTAACCATCCCGAAATGTCTGACTATGAAGATTATCTCAAAATCACGCTCCAACAAGGTCGTCGACGGCAAGAACCCTTAAACCCTCGCAAATATCGCTATTACCACGCTTTTGCTGATCTGCCCGACGACGTGAATCATGTGGTGGCTATCGTCCTGTTTGGTTTTGACATCAATGAAAGTGGGCAAACTGTACCCAACAATTACGTGGCCACTGCATTTTTCAAGCACATACGCTTAAGGGGCTAATCCATGAATAATAAACCAATTTATTCTTATGATAAAGAGGCAGACGTATTGTATATTTCCTTTTCTCCGGGGGAAAAAGCAACCAGTGCGGTTGAGTTGAATGACAATATACTACTGCGTTTTAACCGAGCCGAACAACGCGCCGTGGGTCTGACCTTAATGGATTTTTCCGTCTTGGTTCAGCTAACAAACTTAGGACCTAGAAGTTTTCCGTTGAGCGGACTACAGGATTTAGAACCCGACTGGCAAGATATGGTGATTCATATCATCACCCAGCCTCCGGTCAATCAAATATTGAAGGTCTCGGTCTATACGCCCTCTTTAACCGAAACCGTACCGATTGCCTCGGTGGAGAAAATACCTGTTCCTGTGGCCGCTTGAGTGTATTTTGAAAAAACATAGAGCGCAAAACGTAAGCTTTTTGCCTCCCTCGTGTGAAGCCTTTACGCTTTACGTTGACGTAGTGCAATTGGATCGATTTAATCGTGGCATTGCCCAAGCAAAGCCG
The DNA here is from genome assembly GCA_964638395.1 of uncultured Caldilineaceae bacterium. Classification (GTDB taxonomy): domain Bacteria; phylum Chloroflexota; class Anaerolineae; order 4572-78; family J111; genus CAZWZZ01. The sequence continues at coordinate 7,967 of CAZWZZ010000163.1, read as the reverse complement.
ATCACGCCTCCAGATCGACTTTGATCGCGCCGGTGATGACCTGGGCCTGGATTTCTTGCATGATGTTTTGAATGGAGGGCGTGACCACGTTGAAGACGGTGGAGCGAATGGGGGCCATCATCAGGCCCCCCTCGGCGAAGCCGTAACTTTTGACAACGCCTCCTTCAAAACGACCGTGAACCAGGGCATCGATCACATCGGAGACCGGTTTGCCCACATTTTTGATGCGGCTGGTCAGAACGGCGTGGGGGGCCAGGTCGCTGTGGTCGGCTCCGGTGCTGATGATCCAGCGGTCGAAATCTTTGGCCGCTTCGATGGCACCCAGGCCACAGCCCCCGGCGACTTGATAGATGACATCGACGCCGAGGGTGTATTGGGTTTCGGCCAGCAAGCGTCCTTTTTCGGGATCATCGAACTCGCCGACGTAGTCGGAGACGAAGCTGATGTGGGGATCGACGTTTTGCACACCCTGAGCAAAGCCCAGCTCGATGCGACGCACCACCGGGGTGATGCCGCCGCCGATGAAGCCGACCATGTTGGTCTGCGTCACCAGACCGGCCAACACGCCCACCACGAAATCCCCTTCATACTCCCGGTACGTGGCCGACCAGACGTTGCTACCGTCAGCCTGGACATCAACCGCGGCAAAGTATTGGTCAGGAAAACGGGCGGCGACTTCGCTAATGGGGGCAGCATTACCATAGCCCACACCAATCATCAAATCGTAGCCCATTTTGGCCCAATTTTCGATCTGGGTAGCGTTCATCATCGGGTTGCGCCAATGGGCCACCTCGAACTCGATCCCGTGCATGTCATGGGCCAACAACAACCCTTCGTAAGCCGAGTCGTTGAAGGGCATATCACCCAAGCCACCTATACTAAGTTGTAAACCTACTTTAATTTTCTTGGCCATTTTATTGTACTCCAAAGTTGGCGTTAATTTGACTCCATCGTCAAAGCAAGGAAGCCCCTAAAACGTTGAAGCCGGATTATAATATTCTCAAAATTACTTGACAATAACCATTTTACTCGCTGCTATCAGAGAGGGCACTATAGGTAAATCCGGTAATCACCCAGGCTTCATCCTCGTCACGCTCCAGCGTATAGGTAAAATCAAGCGTTTCCTGTTGCTCGGTGGTGTCGCCGATGTAAATCCAGACCTCCCGGCTTCGGGCCAGGATCAGGTCGGCGGCGCTTTGGTCACTAATTCTGAGCGGAATAGTCGAGCGGAACTGCACCTCGTCCGGTTGGTCGTACCGCTCGGCCCGGTCGGTGGCAAAGGTTTCAGCCTGCTCCAGAGCATCACCCTGCCATAGCCGCGCTAAATTTTGAAAACTGGTCGGCGTAGGGACGGTAATGGCCAACCATAATAACTCATTACTGGCCCGAATCGTCTCGATGACCGCTTCCTGATCCGCGTCGGAGAGGGGGGGCTGGGGCGTGGGGCGAACGGTTTCGACTAAATCGAGAGGCGGGTTGGTCTCCTTAGCGGCGGCCACCGTCTCCGTCGGCTCCGGGGACGGGGTTGGTTCGGGCGATGCTGTGGCCGTGGGGCTGGGTGTCCGAGTGAGGGTGGGTGTCGCGGTGGCAGTGGCGGTGAGGTTGATCGTCGGTGTCGGGGTGGGTGTCGCAGTGATCGTCGGTGAGGGAGTGGCTTGAAAAACGGCGGTAATGGTCAGGGTCAAGATCGGAGTCGGGGTCAAGGTCGGCACGGTCGGGGTGGCTGACGGGATCGGTGTCGCAGTCGGTGGTGCGGAAGTCGCCGTGGCCGGGAACGGCGTTGGACTGGTCGCCACCACAGCCTCCGCCGTCGTCACCACCGGCATCACCCCGTTGACCACGACCCAGGCCAGAGCGCCCCAGACCACGAACCAGGCTAACAGACCGCCCAGCACCCCCCCGACCCGCCCGGCCAGGCCGTAGCGAGCGACATTCAGGGTGATCGGCCCCATTGGCTGCTCGTTCCGCAGGGCCGCCAAAATCAAGCATGGTCCAATGAAAATGATGAAAAGTGGCAGCAGCAAAATCACAATGATTAGCCGCCCCACATGGGTCATAATATGCATGGCTAGTCGCCCTTTTCAGCGAGTTGACAAGATAACACCAACAAAATTGAATTTGGCGTTATCTTGCCATTTTAGCATGCATTGGAGAGAGTCGAAAGATGGCTGGAAAGAAATAAAGCAACTCTTCTGGTGCAATCGAGACCTGCATCGTTACGAAATAAAAACCTCTGCGGCCACAGAGGTTTTATCGAAAAAAGAGATCAAGTTAGAGGAGCCGAACCAGGGTTGGTTATAAAAGCGACTCGCGGACCATCAGGTTCGTTTGGCGAATTTTCAGAGCCAGATCAGCCGCGAAGCTCCGCATGACCATATAGCCCATTTCGTAGTCTGAATCAAGCAGAGCCAAGAAATCCTCCCGGCCAATGACCAGCAACTTACACGTCTCGGAGCCACAACGGGCCGAGGCAGAGCGCACGCCCGGATCAACAATCGCTACTTCGCCAAAAGATTGCCCCCGAAACAGAACGGCGATGGTACTCGGTTGATGTTCATCGTGGCCCATATCACCGATGGTGTCGGGGTTTACTTGAATTTCGACTTCACCATCCAAAATTATATAAAATTCATGACTGGGGGAATTTTCTTGAAAAATGACGTCGCCTTTGTTGAAACTCTTCTCGGTACAGATGGCATCGATGAGTTTAAGGCGTTCTTCATTCAAATCTTGGAAAATATCCACCTGCTGGAGAATATAAACGTTTGTCACTAATTGCCCTCCTCAGAATAAATCCCAGAACTATTATGTTCACCATCTTAACATGGCTCTGCGTGAGCGTCAATGGGACTTTGTGGTTAAGAAAAAAGAGTTATACTTTATCAGGTTGTTTGTTGAAAATAAAGCAAAATTTTAATCGTTATTCGAGAATTTTGCAAACAGGGCCGGGGCAGTAGAGTCAGAGCCTAAAGATTTTCCAACTGTGATGTTTCAACCAAATCAACCCCAATTCGCTCAGATTTTCGTCTGAAATTGGCTTCGGAAATCTTTAGGCTCTTGAACCTGTCGGCGATCATTGTCAGCCTGGTATAGACGTGATACAATGGGTCAATATTTTGATTGGAGATAGAAAGAAGCACATGGCTACGCTTGCCCCTTTACCCAGGCCACAGCCTAAACAGTTGTCTGACGGTTCGTTCGAGACGTTTTTGCTGATTCTATGTGCCACCTGGACGCTGGGCAGCTTGTTTATACTTTTCTTTTGCACTGTCAGCATCGGCCCCGATTGGTATCGTTACCTTCGTCTTCATCAAACCGGCGTGACCACCGAAGGGCTGGTCACCAACAGAAATAGCGGCAAGGCGTGGCTTTTTTTCACCTACGAATTCCAAATCGACTCATCGGGAGAGAGCGCCCAGCCGATCACCGGCCAACAGGTGGTCCATCACCAGCAACCGGCCATCCTGGGGGTGGGCGAGCCGGTGATGGTTCGCTATCTGGCCGACAACCCAGATGTGTCAGCCCTGGAACCATATTTCTCGTCACCGGGCAAAGCACCGCTGGTTATTGTAGCAATGGGCATTATTTTCACGTTGATCGGCCTCATCCTGTTGCCCAAACGGTGGCAGGTCTGGTCAAAACAGCGGCGCTTAGCCACCCACGGTCGTCTGGCCTCGGCCAAAATCATCAACCGCTGGCGCACCGTGGATGAGCGGGACCGTTCCCTGTACTGCCTGGCCTATGAGTTCAGGGCGGAGTCACCGTCCCACCACCCCCGGCTCATTTTGGCTGCCGAGGATAATTATGAGGCCTACTATCGTGTTCAAATTGGCCAGACTGTGCCGGTGCGTTATGTGCCGGATGATCCTGAGCGGTGTCGGTTAGTGATAGAATAATTGAACCGATTATGTGGACCACGGGGCCGGTAAACGGATCAAGAACGGATTAACGAATCGTCGCTATCTCCGGCCACCTTATCCGCTAATCCGTTAGCCATCTGTTTACCGGCCCGGTGATTCTTCGCAAAAATGGCGCAAGGGCTGTATAATATTAAGATCAATCAACACAAAAGAAAGTGACATTTTTTGGCTAGAGTATATGTTTCCCTGGATATAGAGACCACCGGTCTGAACGCCGAGCGGGATGCCATCATTGAAATCGGCGCGGTGCGCTTCAAAGGCAATCGGGTGTTCGACACCTACAACAGCTTCATTGATCCCGGCCGGCCTCTTCCCTACAAAATTCAGCAATTAACGGGCATCACCCCGGACGACCTCGATGGTGCCCCGGCCCTTAAAGCGGTGCTACCGGAGGTGCAACGCTTCGTCGGAGATAATCCGGTCATCGGCCACAACATCAGCTTCGATCTGGGCTTTTTGCAGAAACAGGGCGTGTTCCAGCGCCAGGCCAGCATCGACACCTTCGAGTTGGCCAGCATCCTCCTGCCCCACGCCAATCGCTACAGCTTGACGGCCCTGTTGGATTATTTAGGCGTAGAGTTGCCCGCCGACGATCAGGCGCACCGGGCGCTGGATGATGCCCAGGCCACCCGCCGCCTGTTCGCGGCCCTGCTCGACCAGGCCCGGCGGCTCGATAGCCGGATCATCGACGAGGTGGCTCAGTTGGCCGGAAAAAGTGATTGGCCGTTGACGCTGATCTTCCGCGATTTGAGCCGGGAGCGGCGCCACACGGCCCCGGTCGGCACGCTGGGCCAGCAGTTGGCCGCCAAAGGGTTGATCGATGAGTCGCCCGGCGATGGCGGTTTTGCCCTGATGCACAGTGATCTGGACCGGACCCACGAGCCGCCGCTTAAACCTGTCGCCTCGCCGAAGCCGCTAGAGCTGGAAACGTTATGCAAAATGTTGGAGCCGGACGGTCTCTTCGAGCAAAATTTCACAGGCTTCGAGTATCGCCCGCAGCAGGTCGATATGATGGCCAACGTCATCGGGGCCTTCAACGCTGCCCACCATATGATGATCGAAGCCGGGACGGGAACCGGCAAGTCGATGGCCTATCTCATTCCGGCCATCTATTGGGCCGTGCGGAACGGCCAGCGGGTTGTGATTTCCACCAATACGATCAACTTGCAGGATCAGTTGCTCAACAAAGATATTCCCAATTTGCAAAAAATCCTGCCGGTCAAGTTCAAAGCGGTGTCGATGAAGGGGCGCAGCAACTATGTCTGTCCCCGCCGGGTGCAGATGTTTCGGACCAAAGCCAACCTCAGCCCGAAAGAGTCCCGTTTGCTGGCCAAGCTGCTGGTCTGGATGCCCAGCACCACCACCGGAGACCGGGAGGAGCTATTTATGCCCGATTACGGTGAGCAGGCCCTCTGGAGCCAGGTCGCCTCGGACGGCACCTTTTGCTCGCCCCGCTACTGCACACCGGACAACTGCTTCTACGCCCGCGCCCGTCAGGAAGCTGAGTCGGCCCACGTCATCATCGTCAACCACGCCCTGCTGCTGTCTGATGTGGCCGTCGACAGCCGCATCATTCCCGAATACAAACATCTGATTATTGATGAGGCCCACCATCTCGAAGATAATATTACCAATCAACTAAGCTTTACCACCGATCAAAAATCGGTCGAGTTGATGCTCAAAGAGTTGAGCCAACCGTTGCGGGGCGGGCAGCGGGTCGGCCTGATCCACGAAGTGGCCCGGCGAGCGTTGTCGGCAGTACCCAACAACGTCAAGGGGGATGTCAACGACAAAGTCAATCAGAGCCAACAAACCGTTGAGCGGGGATTAAAGGCCGTCAGGCAGTTGTTCAAGGCGTTGGAGGCGTTTATCGGCGAATTTTGGCAAGGCAGTATCTACAACATCAAAATCCGCCTGACTGACAAAGCACGCAGCCAAGCCAGTTGGTCCAATGTCGAGCTGAATTGGGACCTGTCCCGCTCCAACCTGGGCGATGTTTCCCAGGCGTTGGGTATCGTTTACACGATGCTGACTGAGTTGGAAGAGTATGATGTCCCCAATTGGGAGGAGTTGCTGTCGAATTTATCCTTTGCTCGGAAGCAACTGGATGAGCTGCGCGGCCATTTACAAACCATCCTGGCCAAACCGGACCCGAACCGTATCCTGTGGATCGAGCAGAACCCCCGCAGCAAGGTCATTTCACTACACGATGCCCCGCTGCACGTCGGCAACCTGGTACGGGAGCATCTGCTCAAACCGAAGGAGTCGGTGGTGGTAACGTCTGCGACGCTGCGGACTAACAACTCCTTTGACTATTTCCAGGAGCGGCTGAGTATGTGGGATGCCGACGAAGCGGCGGTTGGCTCCCCGTTCGACTATGCTAACAACACCCTGCTCTACTTGCCGACCGATCTGCCCGAACCGAATATGACCGGCTATCAAAAAGCGGTGGAACAGGGCATCATCGATCTGGTCAAGCGGATCAAAGGGCGCACCCTGGTGCTGTTCACCTCCTACAACCAACTGCGAAACACGGCCCGCAGTATCAAGGGGCCGTTGGCCGAGGTCGATATTGTAGTTCACCAGCAGGGGGATGGTACCAGTCGCCGCCAATTGTTAGAAAATTTCAAGACCGCCGATCAGGCCGTTCTATTGGGAACACGCTCCTTCTGGGAAGGGGTCGATATGCCTGGCCCCGGTCTCAGTTGCGTGGTCATCACCCGCATCCCCTTCGCCGTGCCCAGCGACCCGATTGTGTCCGCCCGGGCCGAAACCTTCGATGATGCCTTCAACCAATTCTCCATTCCCGAAGCGATCCTGATGTTTCGGCAGGGCTTTGGCCGCCTGATCCGCGCCCATACCGACCGGGGCGTGGTGGCTATCTTCGACCGGCGAGTGATGACCAAACGGTACGGCCAGGCCATCATCGACTCGCTACCCGATGTAACGGAGCGGCGGGGTCTGTTGTCGAATCTACCCGAAGTCGCCGAACAGTGGATCGACTACGGCGGATTGTAATTATCAAAAAAATAAATTTCGGAGGAACACCCCATGATTGATGTCAATGCCTTACGGAAAGGCACTACGTTTACCCATGAGGGGGACATCTACAAAGTTTTAGATTACAGCCATAACAAAACGGCTCGCGGAAGTGCCACCATCCGAGTCAAAGTCCGCAACCTGCGGAGCGGGGCCAGCTATGAAAAAACCTTCAACGGCAACGAGCGGGTGGAGGATATTCGATTGGATCACGCTGAGGCCCAATATCTTTACAATGACGGCGTCATGTACCACTTTATGGATACCGAAACCTACGAGCAACCGGCCATCAACGCCGCGCAACTGGAAGAGGTCATCCCCTATCTGGTCGAAAATATGGTCGTCAAGCTCTCCACCTATGAGGGGGAGTTGCTGGACATCGAGATTCCGCTGACGGTCGATCTGGAAGTGACCGAAGCCGAGCCGGGCTTTGCCGGCGACACGGCCCAGGGAGCCACCAAGCAAGTCACCGTTTCGACCGGTCTGGAGGTGCAGACGCCCCTCTTCGTTGACATCGGCGATGTTATCCGCATCGACACCCGCACCGGGGCCTACATGACACGGGTGTAACTGCTTTTTATATTAAGGTCGGCTTGTCACAGAAACGATTTTGTGTAAGATTACCTGCAACATTGCGTCTAAAAGAGGTAATTGGTAATTCGTAAATAGGGATTGAATTACCAATTACCAATTACCAAATTACTGTCCCAAAGATAAGAAACGATGAAAACTCCGGCTGGTAAAGAGTGTAAATTTTATTATGGCGACTTTCACCGAGGACGGGATGTGCAAGTGTGTCGCCTGATCGAGGCCAATCCCGACTCCCCGCCGTGGGAACCGAGTCTGTGTGACACCTGTCCCGTGCCCGAAATTTTGAAAGCCAATCCCTCAGACACGTTGAAGCTCAACGGAAAAGTGGTCAAAAAATTCTTTGGTTTCAAAAAAGAGGTACAGGTTGAGGGTTGGTGCAGCGAATGTTTCAGCATTGTACCCGACCCCAAACAGGGC
>CAZWZZ010000162.1:0-9940 GCA_964638395.1 uncultured Caldilineaceae bacterium | reverse complement strand
ACGGCCAGCAGCAAAGGATTTTGGCCATAAATGTTGTCCAGTTCCGCGTGATAATTGTAATCCGTAAAATCGACGGCGATGATTTCATCGACCGCCGGATTCTCAAACAGGGGCCGCAAGGGGGTGTTGTCGGTGTAACCCCCTTCTATATAATAATCGTCGTTCATTTCGACCGCCTTGAAATAGGGTAAGGCGGTGATCCCGGCGATGAACACATCCATAAAATGGTCCAACGAGGCCCCATTGATTTTGGTTAGAATGTCGTTGACTCGAAACAGTTCGCTGCGGCGCTGGGTCAGGTTGGTGGTCATAATGTCCCAGGTAACCTCTTTGAAATGATCTTGCAAGATAGTGCGGCGACCATCGTTATCCAGCAGCAAGGCTTTGCGACACATAGGCTTGTTCACCGTGAACAGGTGGGAGCCGTTGGGCAACATCGCCGGTTGCAGCCCCAAGAAGTTGACGAACACCTCGATAATGTCCTTGAGGTTCAGCCGCACCGTTTTGGTGAAGACCGGGGGCAGCTCCTCCTTGTCCCAATCCCACAACAGATAATCGAGGACGATATTGTTGCCGGAACTGGTGGATGTAATATGAACCACGGGGATATTCTGCCTTTTCAGCCAGACTAACACCCCTTCGGTGTAGAAACTGCGATACCCGCCGCCGGACGCGACCAGACCATACTTTTTCACGATATTCTCCTTGTTTTTTTGACGTGGTTACTGCGAGACTGCTTACGATTTCTCTAAAATTCGGTGTGTTGTCGGTATTTTTGCTGTACTGTTTGGGAGCAGTCTATAGTAAAGGCAAAGAGGGGCTTTGTCAAAGTTGGTTGAGGAACCTTCGGAGCTCAAATCGGGCGTTTGCACAAAAGGCATAAATTCGCTCCAAGAAAATGGTTTAAAAAGCAAAGAGCGGGTCAGTCCGAAGCCATCGCCGCTCTGTCTATCACCACTTTATCTTAGCCAGGTTGAGTTACAATTGAGTTACAGTTCCTCATCAACCCAATTTTACCCCGGCCTAGCTCTAAAATCAAACCAGCGCCGGGCCGCCACAGTCTGACGCCGGTGATGTTACAAAATCACCAAATTATCCCGATGAATGGCCGTGGGACCGTAATCGTAGCCCAGAACCTCGGCGATTTGGGCGGAGCGTTTGCCCCGGATGGCCCGCATATCGGTGGCTTTGTAATGAGCCGTGCCCCGGCCAATCTCCTGCCCCTGAAGATCAACAATACGGATGGTGGCCCCCCGCTGGAAATGGCCTTCCACGTCGGTCACGCCGACGGCCAGCAGGCTTTTGCCCCGCTCGGTCAGGGCGCGGACAGCCCCCTCGTCGATCTTGACCGCTCCCTGAGCGGCCTCGGCCAAAATCCACCGTTTGCGGCTTTCGACGTGGCTAACCAGGGTCGGGAAGCGCGTGCCTAACGGCTCCCCGGCCACGACGCGCAGGATGACATCCGGCTCATCGCCCGGCGCAATGACCACGTTCGTCCCGGAGCGGGTGGCCAACTCAGCCGCCTGAATTTTGGTGGTCATCCCCCCCGTGCCCACCTCGCCGGTGCTGCCGCCGGCCATAGCCCAGATGGCCTCGTCGATGAGCGGCACTTCGGGGATGAGTCGGGCCTGAGCGTCGTGGCGGGGGTCGGCGGTGAACAGGCCCGGTTGATCGGTCAGGATAACCAACAGATCGGCATCAAGCAGGTTGGCCACCAGGGCCGACAGGTTGTCGTTGTCTCCCACTTTGATTTCATCGACGGCCACCACATCATTTTCGTTGATGATGGGGACGACTCGATGTTTGAGGAGGCGCTGGAGGGTGTTGCGGGCGTTGAGATAGCGAGTGCGGTTGGCCAGGTCGGCCCGGGTCAGGAGAGCCTGGGCCACGGTCAGGCCGTACATCTCAAAAATGCGTTGGTAGAGGGAGAGTAACCGGCCCTGGCCCACGGCGGCGAGCATCTGTTTGTAGGGAATATCTTTGCTTTTACGGGTCGCCTCGACCCCCAAGAACTCCCGTCCGGTAAAAATAGCCCCGGAGGAGACCAGGATCGGCTCGTGACCAGTGTTGCTCAATTGGGCCATCTGCCGGACGATTTCAATCAGCCGGGGGCGGTCGATGCGCTCCGTCCCGGCCCTGAGGACGTTGGTGCCGACTTTGATGACGATACGCATAGGACGTGGGTAATTGGATGGCCGGTCATCCGTAAAACGAAAAACGTAAAGCGTATATGACAAATTTTTTACGTTTTACGTTTCACGTTTCACGCAATAGCGTGTCTCCATCCAAAAAACTTGTCACTCCTCTCTAACTGTCCCCCGTAATTCGGTATAAGCCGGGCGAGGGCTGCGGTCGGGGTTGAGGATGGCGTACCAGCGCATCAATTCGCCGGAGGGGTACCAGGAAACGGTGCTAAAATCAAGATTGAACAGGAAAAAGCCCTGCACAAAGGGCCACTCCGCTTGAGCCTTCTCATAAGCTCGCGCCAGGTAAGCGGCCTGCTGCTGCTGCGTGACGGCGAAGGGGGCGTGTTCGCCTAAGTCCCAATGGCTATCCAAAATCCAACCGGTTTCAGTGATCCAAATCGGGGTGTCGCCATCGCCGTTAGCCACCATAACCTCATGCTGCTCGACGACCCGGGCCAGCGATAAGCCGTTGGGGTGGATTTCATCCGGGGCGTGGCCGTAGGCGTAGGCGTGGCTGCCGAAGGCATCGAAGTATCCCTCGGCCCCGGCGTCATACATCCCCTGGAGGAAGGCCAGGTCGCCGTATGCCGTGGCCGACCCGTCGCCGGTGGTAGACAGCCCGCCGCTGATGATGAGAGCGTCGGGGTCAACCGCTTTGACGGCGGTGTAGGCCGCTTTGAGTAGCTCGGTGTAGGCCGCCGGGTCCGGCTGCTGGTAGCCCCACTCATAATTCAGATTCGGTTCGTTCCAGATTTCATAGGCGGCTACCTGGCCCCTGTAGCGGCTGGCCAGGGCGGTCATAAAGTTGGCAAAATCCTCAACGTCGTGGGGGGGATGGCTGTAATGGCTCTCGGCGGGGCGTGCCCAGTCCGGCGTGCCGTGGACCCGCATCAGGATGTTGACTTCCTGATCGCCAAAAGCCTCAATGATATTATCCGGGTCCTGCCAGTTGTACTGCCCCGGCGCCGTTTCGACTGTGCCCCAATTGACATAACTTTTGCCCCAGGTCAGTCCCAGGTCGTTAATCAGATAGGCCAGCCCCAAATCGGCCATATTGACCCCGGCGGCGAAATCAGCCGAGGCCGGTAATCTGTGGGCGGCGGCGGCCTGGGCGATGCCCTCATTGGCGGCGGAAATAGTGAAGGGCCGAACCGGGTTGAGGGCCAGCGTATCATCCCAGGCGTCGTTGATCGTCAGGCGTGTCGGCCTGGCCAGGCCATTGGCCGGCAGGGCGTAAAGCTCGTGGTTGCCCCCGTTCCAGGCCGTGAAGGTCAACCATTCCCCATCCGCCGACCAGCCCAACGATCCGATCCAGGACTCGCTCTGGTATAGCAAGTCGATATGTTCCAGGTCTGGCCCAACGGTGTAAATACCGGCTTGCCGCTCATCATTCCAGCCGATGAAGGCCAATTTTTGGCTGTCGGGCGACCAGGCCGGCGATGTCCCCTGGAGCGGCTGCGGCGTGACCAACTGTTCATCGGTACCGTCGGGCCGAACCAGGTGAATTTCTTCCACCCCCTGGCGCACGGCGGCAAAGGCAATATATTTGCTGTCCGGCGACCAGGCCGGTAAGCGGTCCATCTCTTCATTAAAGGTCAGTTGCAGGGCCGTTTCCCCTTCCAGATTTTGGATAAAAATCTCCGGGTCCCCATCCCGCTCCGAGACAAAGGCAACGCTGCGTCCGCTCGGCGACCAGGAGGGGCTGTAATCCCAGGCCGGATGGTTGGTTAAATTGATCGGCTCCAGGGGCGGGTCGGTCAACCAGCCCTCGATTAGCCAGATGTCGCTGTTCCCGGCCCGGTGGCTGGTGAAGGCCAGCCGCTTCCCATCGAACGACCAATCGGGGTCCCAATCGGTGCTGGGATGGTCGGTCAAATTGTGGAGCTGGCCGTGTTGATCCAGGACGAAAATATCACCCGCCCCGGCCCGGTCGGAGGCAAAGGCAAAGAGCGGCGGTTCCGCGTCCGTTGTCCGCACGTACCAGAAAGCCAGGCCGCTGCTGAAGGTGAAGATCGACCCCAGTCCCAAACCGATAATCATGATAAGCAAGCGTTTTTTACGAGACAATCTTTTCATCTTCATATCCAGAAGTATAGCACCATAGAACGTGGGCAGCAATTTGGCGCGTGACAAACTGAACAATTACGGGTAAAATAGGCGGGAAAGTAACCAGGCTCTTTTGGAACTCAGGAGGTCATCTTCGTAAAACGTAAAACGTGAAACGTAATTCTTTTTTTACGCAGTACGCAGTACGCTTTACGCTTTACGGTGTCAACCCCACGAAATCCTGTTGAGCCAGTATATCGTAATGTTTCGTCCAATGAAACGAGAGAGGTAATCTATGTCCCAAACCGCACCAACCTACACCATCGCCGTTATCCCCGGCGACGGCATCGGCCCGGAAATCATCGCCGTGGCTACCCAAATTCTACAACAAGTGGCCGAGCAGTCAGGCTTTAGTCTCGATTTGATCGAATATGAAGCCGGGGCCGCCGCTTACCAAAAATATGGTGACAATTTACCGCCGGAGTCGCTGGCGGGCTGTCGCCGGGCCGATGCCATTTTCAAGGGGCCGACCGGCCTGCCCGACGTGCGCCTGCCGGACGGCACCGAAGCGGGCGTGCTGGGCGGGCGGCTGCGTAACGGTCTCGATCTGTACGTCAACCTGCGCCCCATCAAGCTGTACCCCAACGTGCCCACCGCCCTGGCCAACCGCCAACCCGGCGACATCGACTGGCTGATGGTTCGGGAGAACACCGAGGGGCTGTATGCCAGCCGGGGCAACGGCGTTGTGGCCAACAGCGGCCAGGCCGTGACCGATACGCTGATGGTCACCCGTCTCGGCACGGAGCGCATCGTCCGCTACGCCTTTGAAGCGACCCGCCGCCGCAACGGTAAAAAACGGCTGGCTTGCGTCGATAAGAGCAACGTTTTGCGTTCGATGGCCTTCTTCCGTAAAATTTTTGACGAAGTCGGTGCGGACTATCCCGACATCGAGCGGGATTACCTGTACGTCGATGCGGCGGCCCAGGCCCTCGTGCTGGAGCCGGATCGGTTCGATGTCATCGTCACCGAGAATCTATTCGGCGACATCCTCAGCGACCTGGGCGGGGCCACCGTTGGCGGCATCGGCGTCTGCGCCGGGGCCAACATCGGCGACCAGGCGGCCTACTTCGAGCCGATCCACGGCTCCGCGCCGGGCATCGCCGGGCAGGGCATCGCCAACCCCCTGGCCGCCATCCTGGCCGGGAAGTTGATGCTCGACTATCTGGGCCAGCCGGAAGCTGCTGCGTTGATAGAACGGGCCGTTGAGCAAGCCTTCGTTGAAAAGGCGATTGTTTTGCGCCCCGACGGCTCGGCGGAGCGTGGCACGGCGGCGGTGGCGGAGGTGATTGGTCGGTTTGTCAGTGGTTAGTAGTCAGCGGTCAGTGGTCGGTTGTCCGTTGTCCGTTGTCCGTTGTTAGTGGTCAGTGGTCGGTTGGCGGGAAGGATGCTGACACCGCTGCGTAAAAGGAAAGATATGGAGCGAACTAATTTTGAGAATTTGCATGTTTATCAGCTATCGGAGAAATTGGCTGATGAAATTTGGCAGGTTGTGAGTGGTTGGCAATCTTTCGCCAGGGATACGGTAGGCAAGCAAATGGTGAGGTCTGCGGATGGCATTGGGGCTAATATCGCTGAAGGAACCGGACGAGGCAGTTCCCAGGATAACCGGCGTTTTGTAAAGATCGCCCGTGGCTCGCTGTATGAAACCAAGCATTGGCTAAGACGGGCTTTTAAACGAAGGCTTTTGACCGGTGAGCAAGTCGATAGATTGAAGCCTATCCTCGATGAGTTAGGGCCACGCTTAAATGCGTATTTGAATTCAATTGGTGATGTTCCGAAATGATATTGTTGGTAGTCAGTTGTTAGTTGTCCGTTGTCCGTTGTTTGTAGTTTATGAATAGGCGCTGCTGATTGGTATAATCAACTTCTGTATCAAGTAGCAACTGACAAAGAACCAAGAACAACTGACAAAAGTCAACTGACTACTGACAATTAACTCATAGACTAAGGAGAAATTTATGATTAACGTTCTATTCGTTTGTTTAGGAAATATCTGCCGCTCGCCGATGGCGGAGGGCATTTTTAAGGAGTTGGTTAAAAAAGAAGGGCTGGCCGATCACTTTCACGTGGATTCGGTCGGTACGGGTAGCTACCACGTTGGCGACCCGGCCCACCCCGGCACGCAGCGGGTGCTGGCTGACCACGGCATCGAAAGCACCAGCATCTCCCGCCAGATCAACCGGCGGGATGTGGCCGAGAGTGATTATCTGATTGCGATGGATCGGAGCAACGCCAGGGATTTGGAGCGCTACCACCGTTCGCCGAACGGCAAGGTGCGGCTGTTGCTGGAATTTGCCGAAAATTCGCCCACCTTAGACGTGCCCGATCCTTACTACACCGGCAATTTCGAGGGGGTCTATCGCCTGGTCGAGTCTGGCTGCCAGGGGTTGTTGACTCACATCCGGCAGGAGCAGGGGCTTTAGGCTCGATACGTCTGAACTACTCCGCTCGGATGTGCAGCACGCTTCCGCCGCTGTGGTCGATGAGATACAGTTCGCCCCTTTCATCCTGACCAAAAGAGCTAATGAGGTGGTTGGTGCGGAGCAGTTCCGTCCCGGCCCAGGCTCCATCCGCCTGTTGGCGCAATCCCCAGATTGTGCCGGAACAGAAATCGCCGTACAGATAGGTTCCTGTTAACTGGGGAAAGTCAGGCCCGCGATACACATAACCACCGGTGACGGAGCAGCCCTGGCCGTGGTCATACTCGGTGACCGGTAGCACCAGCCCCAGCGTGTCGGCCTCACACTCGGCCGAGGCGAAACAGTGGAAGCCTTCCATCAAGCGCCAGCCGTAATTTTGCCCGGCGGGTGAGCCGGCCGGTTCGACATTGACCTCCTCGAACTGGTTCTGGCCAACGTCGGCGATGTACATATCTTGCGTGGCTCGATCAAACGAAAAACGCCAGGGATTGCGCCAGCCGTAGGACCAGATTTCGGGGCGAGCGTTGGCCTGGTTGACGAAGGGGTTGCTTTCAGGCACGCCGTAGGGATTGCCCTGATCCACATCGAGCCGCAAAATCTTGCCCAAGAGGGTACCCAAACTTTGGCCGTTATTTTGCGGATCGCCGCCGGAGCCGCCATCCCCCAATCCGGCGTACAGATACCCATCCGCCCCAAACACCAGTTGCCCGCCGTTGTGGTTGGCAAAAGGTTGGCCGATGGTCAGCAGCGGTTCGGGGCTGTCGGCATTGGCCAGGTCCGGGTTGTCCGAGACGTGGTAGCGGGCAATGACCACGTCCCCATTTTTATCGGTGTAGTAAACAAAAAATTGACCATTGGTTTGATAATTGGGGTGGAAGGCGACGCTCAACAAGCCCTGCTCATTGCCATCGGAGCCGACAATCGGCACGATGTCCAAAAACGGGGTGGGGTTGACGTGGCCGTCGGCAATGGTGAAAATACGCCCGGCCTGTTCAACCAAGAACAGCCGGCCACTGCCATCCCCGGCGTGGGTCAGGTAGAGGGGCTTGGTGAAGCCGTTGGCTATGAGTTCCAGGGAGAGGGATAGGGCCTCCAGCGGGGCGGTAGCCACGACGGTGGCTGTCGGGGTGGCGGTCGGCGGCGGCGGAGTCGGCGAGGGGGCGGGCGTCGCGGTTGGGGGTTGGTCGGTGGGCGCGGTAGTCGGCGAAGGGAGGAGGGTGGTTGTCGGCGAGGGGGGGGGGGTGGCCGTCAATGTGGGTTGCGCGGCCACGGGCGTCGCCGTCGGGTCCGGGGGATCGGTCGGCGTATGATCCGGCACGATGGTCGGACGGGGTGGGTCGGTTGCCCCTCCGGTTAGTTGACAGGCTGCCAGCGGCAAACTTATCAATAACAACAGGGCTAATGATAGGGCGTACTTTAGTTTCCACATCATAGATAACTCCACCTCATTCTCAACTCCGCCTCAACTCCGCATCACGGCGATGTAGGGCAAATTGCGATATTTCTCGTCCAAGTCGAGACCATACCCAAAAACAAACTTATCCGGGATTTCAAAGCCGACGTAATCAATGGGGATGTCCACCTCTCGCCGTTCGACTTTGTCCAGCAACGTACAGATTTTGAAGCTGGCCGGATTGCGGACGGTCAAGGTGCGGGTGATATATTGCAGGGTGTGGCCGCTGTCGATGATGTCTTCGACGATGAGGACGTGCCGTCCCTCAATCGGCTCATCCAAATCCTTGATGATCCGCACCACGCCGGTCGACTCCCGCACCTCCCGGCCATAGCTGGATACCGCCAAAAAATCAATCTCGTGGGGAACCGTCAGATAGCGCATCAAATCGGTCAGGAACATCACCCCCCCCTTCAAAATGCAGAGGAGCAGTAAATCCTGACCGGCATAATCCCCGGATATTTGGGCCGCCAGCGCCCTGACGCGGGTTTGCAGCGTTTCCTCATCAATCAATTTTTCTTGGTTGTAAATTTCTTCCGAGTCTAACATTCAACCTTCCTCTTTTGACAATGTAGCCACCACCAAATCCCCCAGCGCCGTGGTGCCGAGGCTCTCTTCGCCCGGCCCGGCCAGGTCGGGGGGGCGATGGCCGGCTGCCAGCACCGACTCGACAGCCTGTTCGACGTCATCGGCCTCCGTCGCCAGGCCGAAGGTGGTGCGGAGCATCATGGCCGCGCTGAGGATGGTAGCCAGCGGGTTGGCGATGCCCTGCCCGGCGATGTCGGGCGCGGAGCCGTGGATCGGTTCATACAGCCCAAATTTCCCTTCAGCCAGCGAGGCCGACGGCAGCATCCCCATCGACCCGGCCAACATACTGGCCTCATCGCTCAGAATGTCGCCAAACATATTCTCGGTGGCGATGACGTCGAAATCGCCGGGCCGCCGGATGAGGTGCATCGAGCAGGCATCGACCAGCAAATCTTCATACTCGACATCGGGATATTCGGCGGCCACTTCGTGGGCCACTTCCCGCCACAGTCGGCTGGAGGCCAGGACGTTGGCTTTGTCCACCGAGGTTATTTTCTTGCGCCGTTGGCGGGCCAGATCGAAAGAAATCCGCATCAGCCGCCCGATTTCGGCTTCGGTGTAATACATCGTATCGACAGCCGCCCGTCCCTGCGCGTTGTCCTGGCGACCCTGCGGCTGGCCAAAGTAGAGGCCACCGGTCAACTCGCGGACGATGACCATATCGACGTTTTTGATGATGTCCGGCTTGAGCGTCGAGGCCCCTTCCAAGCCGGGATAAATTTTGACGGGTCGAATGTTGGCGAACAGGCCCAGCTCTTTGCGTAGTTTCAAGAGGCCCTGTTCAGGCCGGACTTTCGCTTTCGGATCGCTCCATTTGGGGCCGCCGACAGCCCCCAACAAAATAGCATCCCCCTGCCGACAGGCGGCCAGGGTTTCATCGGGCAGCGGATTGCCCGTCTCGTCGATGGCCAGACCGCCGACAATCGCTTCGGTAAATTCAAAGATGTGGTTATACTTCTGGCCGACCACGTTAAGGACTTTGACCGCTTCGGCCACGACCTCCGGGCCGATGCCGTCACCGGGGAGAAGTGTGATTTTGGCTTCCATCATTGCTCCTTGCTTACATAAAGTTTGTCAAACTCAGTAGATCTAAATTCAGTAGACCGCAACCGACAAGCTCGGAGGAGGTCTGTGACCTCCGACCGCCGGTTGCAAACCGGCTCGGAGCGTTTGATTGCGGAGTACTG
>CAZWZZ010000161.1:0-9997 GCA_964638395.1 uncultured Caldilineaceae bacterium | reverse complement strand
CCAACCCCAACCCCCACCGTCGTTCCGCCGACCGCTACCCCGACCAATACTTCTGTGCCACCGACGGCCTCCCCGACTAGTACCTCCATTCCGCCAACGCCGACCAACACCGCTGTTTCGTCCACTGCTACGCCGACTGCCCTTCCGCCAACGGCGACGCCAACTAACACGCCCGTTCTACCGACGGCGACACCAACAGCTACCGTCTCCGCTCCGACGGCGACCGCTACAAACCCAATTTCGACCCTAACACCGACCTCGACCGCTACCCTCTTGGCCACAGCCACACCCATCGTATCGGTTACACCCTCCGTTACGACTGCTACCCCAACCGTCACGCCAACGGCTACGCCCTCGGCTACACCACCCATCGACACTCCACCCTCGGTCGAAAAAACGACGCCGGCGGATGGGGCGACCGGGGTGGGGCCGGGGGCGACGCTGACGATCAGCTTTGATGAAGCGGTGACCGTGGGGGGGGATTGGGTCAGCCTGGCCTGTGGGCGGAGCGGCCTGCGGCGGCCGGGTCTGGGCAATATCGGGGTCGGGGGGGGAGCGGCCCGGTATCGCCTCGCCCCGCTGGCCCGGTTTGTGGGGGGGGAGCGGTGCCGGTTGACGATCCACCGGGCAGGGGTGGTAGATCGGGATGGGGCGGCGACCCGGCTGGGGGCTGACTATACCGTCCGTTTCGCCATCGGCGGAGGCGGGACCGAAAGGGGGCTGACGGTCTATTTGCCGCTGATTATTTGGGATGGTTTAGAATAAGTTGGCACGTTTTTACCGGCCAGGTTGAGCCACGTTACCCCGTAAAACGGAAAAGGTGGACCGTAAGGAACGGCACTTAAATAAATTACCCGGTTCAATGTTTGTGATAAAACGTAATGCGTAAAACGTAAGGGTTTTCTGAGTAAGTCATTACGTTTTACGTTTCACGTTTTAGGGGAGCAAGGAAAACGGGTAAGTTATTTAATTCTCATTCCTAAGCGGTTATTTTGTCAAAATCATCACGTTTTGCGCGTTACGTTTTACGACGTTGTCAACCAAATTTCTTGGGGGGCTGAGCCGCCCCCCCTTCGACAGGCTCAGGACGCGGCCTCGATACGCCTCCGTCTGGCTTCGGCTACTGGGGCTGCTTCCGCCTGAAATCTGGCCTAAATTCCGGGATGCCCCCCAACCGGGGTTATTGGTAGAAGCGGATGATGGCCTGGGCCACGGTGCGGATCTGGGCTTCGCTCAGTTCGGGGTAGATGGGCAGGGCGATGGTCTGTTCGGCGGCGGTTTCGCTGATGGGGAAATCGCCGGGTTGGTAGCCCCACTCGGCAAAGCATTGTTGTAGATGGAGGGGGACGGGGTAGTAGATTTCGCTGCCGATCTGCTGTTCGGTCAGGAAGGCCCGGAGGGCGTCCCGGTCGTGGCTGACGCGCAGAATATATTGGTTGTAGATGTGGCGGTGGCCGGGGACAGGGGGACCGTCGCCGGTGCAGAGGGTGTAGTGGCCGGTTTCGGGGGAGACGGCGGGCGGGGTGAGGGGGGGTGTTTGCCCGGCGGCGCTCCCGGTCAGGCCAGATTCGAGGAAGCGTTGGTTGTAGAGGGCGGCGTTGCGTTGGCGGGCCTGGCTCCAGGCATCCAGGTAGCGGAGCTTGATGCGGACGACGGCGGCCTGGATAGCGTCGATGCGGAAGTTGCCGCCGATGGCGTGGTGGTAGTAGCGGGGTTCCATGCCGTGGACGCGCATAATCTTGAGGCGGTGGGCCAGGTCGGGATCAGAGACGGTGATGGCCCCGGCATCGCCAAAAGCGCCCAGGTTTTTGGTGGGGTAGAAGGAGAAGCAGCCGACCTGCCCCATGCTGCCGGCCCGCCGCCCTTTGTATTCAGCCCCGATGGCCTGGGCCGCATCTTCGATGACGGCCAGGTTGTGGTCGGCGGCGATGGCCAGGATGGGGTCCATATCGGCACATTGGCCATAGAGATGGACGGGGATGATGGCTTTGGTGCGGGGGGTGATCTTCTCTTCGATCTTGGCCGGGTCGATGTTGTAGGTTTTGGGGTCGATATCGACAAAGACGGCCCTGGCCCCCAGGCGGGCCACACAGCCGGCCGTGGCAAAGAAGGTGTAGGGGGTAGTGATGACTTCGTCGCCGGCCTGGATGCCGAGGGCCATCATCGACAGCAGCAGGGCATCGGTGCCGGAGGAGACGCCAAAGGCCATCTCGGTCTGGCAGTAGGCGGCCAGCGCCTCTTCCATCGCCGCCGTTTCCGGCCCCAGGATCAAAATCTGGGATTCACAGATGTCGGTAATAGTGGCCAGCACCTCTTCACGAATAGCGGCGTACTGCGGTTTCAAATCGAGCAAGGGGACAGTCGTCATATAATTATCTCCTTTGGGTTTAGTTATTAGGTTGATAGGTGTTTGTTGTCAGTTGTTAATTGTCAGTTGTCAGTTGTCAGTTGTCAGTTGTCAGTTGTCAGTTGTTCGTTGTCAGTTGTCAGTTGTCAGTTGTTCATTGTTTCATTGTTCATTGTTCATTGTTTCATTGTTCATTGTCTCATTGTTTCATTGTTCATTATTATACCAGGTTGAGATTTGAATCTGGTTTGAATTTAACAAAGTTGGGCCAGGTTTCACGCATTGGGATTGGCGTGGAGGATGGCGTCGGTCATTTTAGCGATGGCGCTCATAGCCTGGACCTGGTGGACGCGGATGATGTCGGCCCCCCGGTCGATGCCGAGGGTGACGGTGGCGGCGGTGCCGGCCAGGCGGTCGGCGGGGGGGGCGTCGAGGGTGTAGCCGATGAAGGATTTGTTGGAGGGGCCGAGTAGCAGGGGGTAGTCGAGGGCGGCTTTGATGAGATCGAGCCGGTTGAGCAGGGCCAGGTTTTGTTGGACGGTTTTGCCGAAGCCGATGCCGGGGTCGATAATGAGCCGCTCGTCGGGGATACCGGCCTGGTGGGCCAGGTCGAGGCTGATTTTCAGTTCGGCGATGACATCGGTCAGGAGATCGTCATAGACCGCGCCGATGTAGCGTCCGCCCAGGCGGGCTTCCTGGGCCACGTGGCGGGGTGGGTGGCTGCGGTTGTGCATGACGACCAGGGGCACGCCGGCCCGGGCGCAGAGGTCGGCCATAGCCGGGTCCAGCCGCAGGCCCCAGACATCGTTGACCAGGTGGGCCCCGGCTTCCAGGGCGGCGGCGGCCACTTCGGCTTTGTAGGTATCAATCGACAGGGGGAGGGAGACGGCGGCGGCGATGGCTTCGATGGCCGGCACGACCCGGTCGATCTCCTCGGCGGCAGTGACCGGCTCGGCGCCGGGGCGGGTGCTTTCGCCGCCGATGTCGAGGAGGTGAGCCCCCTCGGCGGCGAAGCGTTGGGCCTGGGCGACGGCGGCGGCCAGCCACGCCTCCTGTTGGAGCAGGCCATCGCCGGAGAAGCTGTCGGGGGTGACGTTGATGACACCCATAATGTAGGTTTGGCGGCCCCAGTGGAAGGTGGCCGGACCGATAGTCAATGATTTTGGCATAAGCGGACCTTTCTAAATGGGCCGATCCGGGCGTTATTCGCCGGTGGTGATGGGCAGAAACATTTGAAAGAGGACGTTGTAGGAGAGGACATCATCCATATAGGTTTCCTCGGTGCCGTTCCAGCCGCCGACGGCGTAGATTTCGGTATCGACCACGGTCAGCCCCAGATTGCGCCATTCAGTGTCGAAGGGGGACTCGAAGGGGGACCAGGTATCGGTCCGGGGGTCGTAGGTTTCGCTGTCGGGCAGGGGTTGGTTCCAGCCGCCGCCGACAGCGTACAGCTTGTCGGCCAGGGCGACCAGGCCCAACCCGCCCCGGTGGTGGCGCATGGGGGCTTTTTCCGTCCAGGTTTCGGCTTCCGGCCGGAAGGCGTAGGTTTGGTTGAATTCATCCTGGCCGTCATACCCCCCGGCCAGGTAGATGCTCCCTTCGAGGGGGGCCACGCCCATGTAGCCCAGGGGGCGGGGCAGGCTGGCCCGGCTGGTTCGCCAGGCGTTGCTGTCGGGCGAAAAGATAAAGATCGTATCCTGGTAGCGTTGGCCATCCCACCCGCCGAAGAGGTACAGCTGCTCGTCCCAGATGGCCAGGCCGTAGCCACAGCGGGGGGCGGGCAGGGGCGGGCCGACTCGCCAGCGATCCTGGGCGGGGTCGTAAATCTCCAGGGTGGTGATGGCCTGGCCGGTGTTGGTGCAGCCGCCGGGAATGTAGATGAGGTCGGCGAGGAGGAGGCCGCTGATGTCGGTGGCGGCGGTCGGTTTGGTGGCTCCTTCGGCCCAGGCGTTGGCGGCGGGGTCGTAGATTTCGACGAAGCGGGTGGCGGTATCGTTTGCTTTCACGCCGCCGATGGCATACACCTGGCGGTCGAAAGCGGCCACGGCCAGGCCGGCCCGCTCTGTGGGCAGGGTGTCCCGGGCGGTCCAGCGGCGGCTGGCCGGGGTGATCTGGGGAGGGGGGGCCTCGACCGGTTCGCTGGCGTTGTAGAAAGCGGCGGCCGGGGCGGTGGTGTCGGGGGCGGTGTCGATAGGAATGATGGGGAAGTAGGCCGCCTCCGGTCTGGTAAAGAGGAAGGGCAGGGCGACCAGGAGCAGGGCAGCGGCGGCGGCCAGGCCCAGATAAATCTGTTGCCAGGGTTGGAGGGGGGCGGGCGGGCCGGCGGGTAACAGAAAAGATTTACCGGCGGGGGCCAGGGTGTCGTCCGGGGCCGGCTCATCCTCGGTGGCCACGGCCACCCAGCCTTCCTGGATGGCCCGCATCGAGGCTTCGGTGCGGGATTGGACCTCCAGCTTCTCGAAGATGTTCCGCATGTGAACTTTGACGGTGTTGATGCTGATGACGAGTTGCCGGGCGATTTCCTGATTGGTGGCCCCGGTGGCGGCCAGCTCCAACACTTGCAGTTCCCGGTCACTGAGCGGGGAGGCGGACGCTTCGTTTGAAACGGTTGGTATGGTTGACACGATGATTATTGATCCTTCGGGAAGCGTTGACAAAAATCATCTAAATTATGGCATAGAATGGTGAGCAAAGCAAGAGGATGGCGGAAAAGGAGGGCGTCCGGGAATTTGACGAATTATTAAGGGTAAGATAGAATAATTATTTGCTGTTAGGGCTTGAAATTTATATATAAACCAACGATTGAAAATCTGGAACTGAGCTGGGTGAACTTATGTTTGAAAATTTACAAGACAGATTACAAGGTGTTTTTGACCAACTGACCAAGCGGGGTCGCCTGTCGGAAGAGGATGTAGACAAGGCGCTGCGGGAAGTACGCATGGCCCTGTTGGAGGCGGATGTCAATTTTAAGCTGGTCAAGGATTTTGTGAAGCGTATCCGGGAGCGGGCGGTCGGGATCGAGGTCAGCAAGAACATCACGCCGGGCCAGCAGGTCATCAAAATCGTGCATGAGGAGCTGCTGGAAACGTTGGGGCAACCGGCGCGGCTCAACCTGGGGGGCGCGTCGCCCCACGTGTTGATGCTGGTCGGCCTGCAGGGGTCGGGGAAGACGACGACGGCGGCCAAGTTGGCCCTGAACCTGAGAAAGTCGAAGCAACGACCGCTGATGGTGGCCGCCGATACCCGTCGCCCGGCGGCCATCGAGCAGTTGAAGGTGTTGGGGCGGGAGCTGGATATCCCGGTCTATACGGAGGATGCGTCGGTGCCGCCGCCGGTCATCTGCCAAAATGCGATCAAGGTGGCCAAAACAGGGGCGCACAACGTCGTTATTCTGGATACGGCGGGGCGGCTCCAGATCGATGAAGCCTTGATGGAGGAGCTGAACCAGATCAAGGATAAAACCGACCCGAAAGAGGTGCTGCTGGTGGCGGATGCGATGACCGGCCAGGAAGCGGTGCGGGTGGCGGAAGGGTTCCACGAGCGGGTGGATTTGACCGGCCTGATTTTGACCAAGATCGACGGGGATGCTCGCGGGGGGGCGGCCATTTCGATACGCTCGGTGACGGGCGTGCCGATCAAGTTTCTGGGGGTCGGCGAGAAGTCGAGCGACCTGGAGCTGTTCCACCCGGACCGGCTGGCCTCGCGCATCCTGGGGATGGGGGATGTGATGTCGCTGATCGAGCAGGCGGAGGAGGTCATCGACCAGGATGTGGCCGAGCGGGGGGCCAAGCGGATGATGGAAGGCAACTTCGATCTGGAGGATTTTCTGGAGCAACTGCACCAGATCAAGAAGTTGGGGCCGCTGAACAAGGTGTTGGATATGATCCCCGGCATGGGGCAACTGGCCAGCGATATTCCCCAGGAGCAGATGGAGCAGCAGTTGAAGCGGACGCAGGCCATCATCAGTTCGATGACCACCAAAGAGCGGCGCAACCCGAAGATTTTGAACGGCAGCCGGAAACGGCGGGTGGCCAAAGGGAGCGGGACGCAGGTTCAGGAGATCAACCAACTGCTGTCCCAATTCAAACAGATGCAAAAAATGATGAAACAGTTACGCAATCCCCGCGCCCGGCAGAATTTGATGAATATGTTGAGCGGGATGCGTTAAAAATTGTGTGGTGAATTTGCACATTTTGCACAAACGGTGCATTGTTATGCTAAATCAAACGATTATGATATAATCAGGAGGTATTGAAGGAATTAACATGGTTAAAATACGATTACGACGTACAGGGGCGAAGAAAAAACCAACCTATCGTCTTGTTGTGGCGGATTCACGAGCGCCCCGTGATGGCCGTTTTATCGAGATCATCGGTCATTACAACCCCAGAACAAAGCCGGTCACGCTTTACGTTCATGAAGATCGGGTGCTGCATTGGTTGTCTGTGGGGGCACAACCGACCGACATCGTCCAGAAGTTGCTGAAGAACCAGGGAACCCTGGATCGGTTTGCCCGCCTGAAAGAGGGCGCGGATCTGGAGGCGCTTCTGGCCGAGGCCGAAGCGACCCACACCGAAAATCAGGAAACGGAACCGGCCCAAGAACCGGAACCGGCCGAAGAGGCGGAGTCCGAGGCGGCGTAAACAGCCGAGGCCAGGCCCCCCCAGCATGACGCCATGTGGCTGTGGGTGATGTCCACAGTCACATTTGAGACGACCATCACCAACTCAAATAGCACATCAAATAGAGGAGGATGCCACACTATGTCTGCAATGAAGGAATTAGTCGAGTATATGGCCAAAGCGGTTGTGAATGATGCCGACTCCGTGATTGTCCGTGAGATCGAGGGGTCCAGTGCCACCATCTTTGAGCTGAGCGTCACCCCGGAGGATATGGGGCGCGTGATCGGCAAGCAGGGGCGGGTGGCCAATGCCATGCGGACCCTGTTGCGGGTGGCGGCTGTGAAGGAAGGGAAGCGCGTTACTCTGGAGATTGTCTAGCATGCCCAGGTCGTCCCGGCCTCGCCGAGAAGCGATCAGAGAGTTTCGGGGCGAAGCGGCCTCCGGGGAGCCTGAGCCGTTTCGCTACCTGGCCATCGGGCGGATCATCGGGGCGCACGGAACCGGGGGCGAGGTGGCTATCGAGATTCTGACCGATTTCCCGGAGCGGTTCGAGACGACCGAGTGGGTCTATCTGGGCGATGAGCGGGAGGCCACGCCTTATCGCCTGGAAAGCTACCGCTGGCACAAACAAAAGCTGTTGTTGACGTTGGATCACGTGACCGACCGGGCGGCGGCTAAGGCGTTGCGGGGCCAATGGGTCCAGGTTCCCCGTGACGAGGCGATGCCCCTGCCCGAGGGGCACTATTATCACTTTCAGCTCATCGGGCTTGAGGTTGTCACCACGCAGGGCGAACCATTAGGGACGTTGGCCGATATTCTGGAGACGGGGGCCAACGATGTCTGGGTGGTCCGCCGGGCGGGCCGGGAGGTGTTGCTGCCGGACATCCCGGATGTGGTCAAGTCGATTGATATGGCCCAAAAACGGATAATGGTGGAATTATTAGATGGTTTGATTTGACACAAGCCCCCTCTTTGTATTATGGTTATAGCGGTATTTTGTTGAAGGGACGCCAGCCAGGCGTTCCTTTTTGTTTGTGATTATAAGCCAGAGTCATTGACAAGTCGCCTGGCATCGTGGTATGCTAACCAGCGATTGTCAAAATCCAGCGATCAACTGAGGTGCTTGTGACAGACAGCAGACGGTATTGGGTGGGGTTCAGTAAAGTGCCCGGCATTGGGCCGGCTCGTTTTCGGACCCTTTTAGATTATTATGGCGATGCCGAGACAGCCTGGCGGGCCAATCCCGGTGAATTGCGGGCCATCGGCTTAGACCGGCGCTCCGTGGAGAGTTTCGTCAAAACCAGGGGCCGGCTTGATCTGGACGCGGAATTAAACAAGCTGGAGAAACTGGGCGTAACGCTCTTGACCTGGGACTGCCCGGCCTATCCCCGCCTGTTGAAGAGCATCGCCAACCCGCCCCTGGTGTTGTACATCCGGGGCAGGTTGACCGAGGCGGACGAATGGGCTTTGGCCGTGGTCGGCACGCGCCGGGCCACGGTATATGGCAAGGAGTGTACCCGCCGGTTGGTGCGGGGCGTGGTGGAAAATAAATTAACGGTGGTCAGCGGGTTGGCCTACGGCATCGATACGGAGGCCCACAAAACGGCCGTCGAGGCCGGGGGGCGAACCCTGGCCGTGTTGGGCTGTGGCGTCGATGTCATCTACCCGGCGGAAAATCGCAAATTGAGCCAGGCCATCATCGAGCAGGGGGCGCTGGTGTCGGAATATCCGCTGGGCACGCGCCCGGAGAGTGGCAATTTTCCCTATCGCAACCGGATTATCAGCGGCCTCAGTCTGGGGACGTTGATTGTCGAAGGGGCCATTCAGAGCGGCGCTCGCATCACCGCCGATAATGCCCTGGAACAGGGGCGGGATGTGTTTGCCGTGCCCGGCTCTATTTTGAGCAAAAGCAGCGCCGGTCCCAATCATCTTATTCAAAATGGGGCCAAGCTGGTGACCCATATCAATGATATTCTGGAAGAGTTGAACCTGACGCTGATGGTTCAGCAAACCGAAGCCCGGGCTATCATTCCCGATAATGAGGTGGAGGCCGTCCTGTTGCAACATATGTCCGGCGAGCCGGTTCACGTCGATGAGCTGGGCCGGATCACGAATCTATCCGCCCCGGATATCGCCAGCGCCTTGACGATGATGGAGTTGAAGGGCATGGTCCGGCAGGTAAGCGGTATGAACTATATTATTGCCCGCGAAGAGCGGGTACAGTATGTGATCGAGTAAAACCATGACTTGTAAGGCAGAGCCAAAATTGAAATGTGCCGTAAAACGTGAAACGTGAAACGTGAAACGTAAAGCCCCGTCACGGGTTAAAGACGTTACGTTTTTCGATTTACGTTTTACGAATCTTTGGATAGTTATTTTCTTACGTCCTGCCTGATGTCACCAACATAAATTCAACCAATTGGAGAGACTACAACAATGTTTGCATTAATTCTGGCCGGGGGAACCGGCACGCGACTGTGGCCCCGGAGCCGGGCCGCTTTGCCGAAACAACTGCTGGCTTTAACCCGTGATGTGACGATGATGGAAGCGACCGTCAACCGCATCAAACCGCTGGTTCCGGTCGAACAGGTTTTTGTGGCCACCAACCGGACGTATGGGCCGATGATTAAGGAGAAAATTCCGGCGTTGCCGGGACAAAATATCATCGAGGAGCCGAGCGGCAAGAACACCGCGCCCTGCATCGGGCTGGCTGCGCTCCATATGCAGCAGCTCAACCCGGACGAGGTGATGGCCTCGCTGCACGCCGACCATTTTATCGCCGATGAGGAGGGCTTCCGGCAGGCTATTCTGGCTGCGGCGGAGATTGCCCGCGAAGGGTATCTGGTCACGCTGGGCGTCACCCCGGATAAACCGGAGACCGGCTATGGCTACATCAAACGGGCCGGACAAGTGGGGGAATACAACAACCACGATGTCTATGAGGTGGATCAATTTCTGGAGAAGCCTGATCCGGAGACGGCCCAGAAGTTTTTTGAGAGTGGCGAGTATTATTGGAATAGCGGTATCT
>CAZWZZ010000160.1:0-10038 GCA_964638395.1 uncultured Caldilineaceae bacterium | reverse complement strand
TGACCAGGAGATTGACTTATGTCACACACCCTACGAGACGTCAGTATCGTTGGCATCGGCCAGATTCCGATTCAGAAAGAGAGTAGCCAATCCCTGAAAGAGATGGGCGCGGCCGTGGTGCGGCTGGCAATGGAGGATGCCAGCATCCAGCAGGTGGATGCTCTGTTTGCCGGAAATATGCTGGCCGATGAACTGCAAAATCAGAAGCATATCGCCACCCTGATTGCCAGCGAGGCCGGGCTGCGGGGTATCGAGGCGCTGCAAGTGCGGGCGGCGACGGCCACCGGGGCGGCGGCGCTGCGGATGGCCTATTTTGCCGTAGCCAGCGGCGAGGCCCGGCTGGCCATCGCCGTCGGGGTAGAGAAGATGAGCGAGGGGGTGGCCACGCCGGCCCTGGCCAAAGCTTTGGATGCCCCAACCGAGTCCTCGGCGGGGGCGACGCTCCTCAGCCAGAATGCCCGGCTGATGCAACTGTATATGGACAAATATGGGGTAGCCGTCGATGATTTCAACAACTTTCCGCTGACGGCCCACAGCAATGCTCGCACCAATCCATATGCCTTGTTCAAAGACAAAAAGGTAAACAGCCGGACCATCCACGACTCGCCGGTCATTTCGCCCCCGCTGCGGCTGTACGATGCCTCGCCGGTGTGTGATGGGGCGGCAGCGGTGGTGTTGACCCCTACCAACGAGGCTCGGGCCTACACTGACCAGCCGGTGAAAATCCTCAGTTCCAGCGTGGCCACCGATTGGTTCCGCATCGCCGACCGGGCCGACCCGCTCCATCTCTATGCGGCGGCCCGCTCGGTCCACGAAGCCTTTCGGAAAGCCAACGTCCACCGCAACGACCTCGACTTTTTCGAGGTTCACGATGCGTTTAGCATTATGGCCTGTTTGTTATTGGAGGCGGTTGGGTTTGCCAAACGGGGGGAGGGTTGGCGGCTGGCGGCTGAAAACCGCCTCAGCTTGCGGGGGGATTTGCCGATTGCCACCTTCGGCGGTCTCAAGGCCAGAGGCCATCCTGTCGGGGCCACGGCCATCTACCAGACCTGCGAAATTGTGCTACAATTAACAGAACGGGCGGGCAAGAATCAGGTGAAAAATGCCCGGCTAGGGCTGTTGCAGAGTGTTGGGGGGGCAGCCAGCACGGTCTTGACCCACATTTTTGGAATTTAGATGCCCATCCAGGAGAACAAGCAACACGAGCATGCTCAACACGATTGGCAAAGCAACCTTCAGACACATTAATCGACTGAGTGGGGGGACATTGGGCATTCTGACCCACGCGACCGGTAGTTTTATCGAAGCACGTGCCCTGCAAGCAGCGGCGGCCATTTCTTATTACGCCCTTTTTTCCCTCTTTCCCTTGCTGCTCCTGCTCATTACGTTTGCCACATCTATCTTGAAACAGCCCGAAATCGTGGACCAAATTTTGAATTACACAACCAACGTCTTCCCCACCTCACAAACGCTGGTGCGACGAAACATTGAACAAGTTCTCAACCTGCGGGGCACGGTTGGCCTTGCCGCTTCTATCGGCTTATTGTGGGCCGCAACGACGGTCTTTGTCCTCATTGCGGACAGCATCAATTTAGCCTGGCATACGGCGAAACCGCGCAATTTTCTGCAAGGTCGCCTGGTGGCCCTGCTCATCATCGCCATTATGGCTATTTTGATGGTTTTGTCCCTGATCGCCACAACCTTGTTCAATCTTTTGCCTCGTCTCGATTTTGAAGCCCCGCTGTGGGGTGGGGTTTCGATGTACGAGACGCTAACCTGGCAAATTGCCGGCAGGTTAGTGCCCTGGTTTTTTATATTTGTGATGTTTTTGAGCTTGTATCGTTGGGTTCCCAACACGAAAGTTGAGTGGGGAGAGGCATTTTGGGGCGCATTAACCGCCACGGCTGCCTGGGAGATTACCAAATCAGCTTTCACCTGGTATCTCAGTAGCGGCCTGATTAGCTACCGGCTCATCTACGGCTCGCTGGGAACCGTGGTGGCGTTTATGTTGTGGCTGTATCTGAGCGCCGTGATTATGCTGTTCGGCGCTCATCTCAGCGGGGCGATTACAGCCGCCAACCAGACGTCAAGCAAAGGCCCTACAAAATCTCGCCAGACTTTGCCTTGACGAAATAACCGTCACACGCCTCTTTGACGAGGGCCGGCGTCATATGCAGCGGTTGGTCGGCATACTCACACAATACCTTCACCGCCTTCAAAACATCTCGGGGGTGAACAGCCTGGAGGGGCTTGTTCGGCTTGCGATACCATTCATTGATCAGATAGAGGAATGAGTCTTTGATCTGTTTCTCATCATTAGGAAACCCTAACAACTCGGCCTGGAGACGAAAGATCTGGTAAAACATCTTTTCATCCGGGCCGAAGACGCCCACCTTGAGCTGAATCCGGCGCAGAAACGCCCCATCAACCAAATCTTCCGGGTCGAGGTTGGTGCTAAACACCAGCAACTGTTTGAAGGGCACTTCAAACGTCATCCCGGAATTGAGCCGCAAGAAGTCGATTTCCGTTTCCAGAGGCACGATCCAGCGGTTGAGCAGTTCGGTCGGGCTAATCTGCTGCCGGCCAAAATCGTCGATGAGGAACATACCGCAGTTGGCCTTCATCTGGAGGGGGGCTTCGTAGAAGCGGGCCGTCGGTTCAAACCGGAGTTCCAAATGGTCCATCTGGAGTTCCCCGCCGACCATCACCGAAGGACGCTTGAACAGTCCCCACCGTTTATCGGCATCCCCCCGATCATGATCGCTGAATTCGTGAATCAGCGTATCGTAGATTTGGATAATCCCGCCGCCAATAGTGACCGCGTAGGGAATCCAGACCGATTCCCCGCCGCCGAGCATCTCGGCGATGGCCTCGGAAATGGTCGTTTTACCATTACCGGGTGGGCCGTAGAGAAACAGCGAACTCCCGGCATTGACCGCCGGGCCGATTTTACGGTCGAAATCCTTGGGCAGAATCAGATGATTGAGGGCCTGTTGGACATCCTGGCGGGACAATTTTTTGATGGCGGATTGGGCTAACACCGATTTACTGTAATTTGTCAACGGAACCGGAGCCGGACCGACATATTGGGTGCGTTCGATAGCCTCTCTGGCTCTGGCTTTGCCGGTATCGGTCAGGTTATAGACATACCCCCGTCGCCCCAAACTGCCCACGGCTTTGGAGACTTCCAGCAAATGCTCCTGCTGCATCCAGGAGAGCATTTCATCAATGAGGCGGAAGGGCAGCTTGACGACCTCTTCGGCGTGGGTGGCGCTGACCTCCCCCTCGTTATAAGTCAAGCGCAGTAGGATATCAATGACCATCCCCTGGTTGATATCCAAATCCTCAACAGAGGCGGGAGGCTCCAACATTTCAGCCATACCCTTGAAGCGTGTGATGCTGGGCACGTCCAGCTTTGCTCCGGTTGTTGATGATTGGTTCAAAGAGCCTGTACTGCGGCGTAATTGTTTCAAAGTTCCGGTCGTAGCCATAATTTCTGCTCCAAAAAATTATCAAGTTATTAGCCAGACAGCACAATTATACTAGAGCCTGGTCAAATTGTCGATAGTTATCCTCAGAATAATTTTAAAATTTCCACCCCGTTACCGTTTTGAGGGCTTAAAAAATTGAAACATTTTTTTCGCAGGCACGACGTACTCTTCGTAGTTGCGGACCAGTTTGAGCAGCTTATCCTTGGCTTCACGCCAATCATCAGTCTGCCTCACATAGCGCAACTGTTCTTCACTATCGGCCCGCAAGGCGATGAGCCGCATCGGGTAATCCCCATAGGCAGTATGCCACCCCTCGACCATGACCAGATCCATATTTTGCAGGGTGGGCAAAAATTCGCCCAGGACATAGCGATAATATTCGGCTTCACGATTCGGCTTAATGTCATAAGCCAATAACAGTTTGATTTCCATACCAGACCTTGATACCAGACCTTGATAAGCAGGATGAGCCAATTATATCACGCCGTCTATGTTTAGGCCAAAAGTCAGGAATCCTCTTAATAAATCAAGCGATCAAATCACTTGCACCAGAATTTAGTTCATGGTATAATTTAACCTATCAAGCGAGAAGGAGCAGCGAAAAGTGGGCAACCCCCACTTTTCTTTATTATTCAACATTTTAGTTGCATCTATAATTCTTTCGCTCCCAGCCGGTTTGGAACCGGCGGTGGCGGTTTATAACCGCCGCCGAGCATAAAATTTGGATGTAGTGAGTCTTATCGGTTTGAGTCAGGAGGCTTAAGACGTCGTGAAAAGTGACTTTATGATGGCTATCAACCAGGTTTGCCACGAACGGCAACTCCCCCTGGATATTGTCCTGGAAGCTGTGGAGGTAGCCTTAATTTCTGCTTACAAACGTAATTTTAGCGGAAACCACGTCACCGCCCAAATTGATCAAAAATCGGGTGAACCGCGTATCTTCGTGGAGAAAGCTGTCGTCCAGGAGGTAGAGGATGAGGTCAACGAAATTTCGCTACAGGATGCCCTGACGGTCAACGAACGGGCCCAGGTCGGCGGTCTCGTTTCCATCGATAGTACCCCGGCCAACTTCGGTCGGATTGCGGCTCAAACTGCCAAACAAGTCATTCTCCAGCGTATCCGGGAAGCGGAACGGGATGCGCTGTACCAGACCTATGCCGAGCGGGAAGGGGAAATCGTCAACGGTACGGTCCATAAAATCGATCCCCATCAGGTGACGCTGTCGTTGGGCAAGGTCGAAGCCCATTTGCCCCGGTCGGAGCAGATCCCGACCGAACGGTATTCGGAAGGGCAACGCATCCGGGCCTATGTCGCCACAGTCTCCAAAGCCAACCGTGGCCCCCAGATCACCGTCTCCCGGACTCATCGCAATATGTTGCGTCGCTTGCTGGAGGTTGAGGTTCCGGAGATCTACAACGGCACCGTCGAGATTAAATCCATCGCCCGGGAGGCCGGCTATCGCTCCAAAGTAGCGGTGGCGGCGCTGCAAGAAGGGGTCGATCCGGTCGGCTCCTGTGTCGGGATGCGCGGAACCCGTATCCAAAATATCGTCAATGAACTAAATGGCGAAAAGATTGACGTGGTTCAGTGGAACCCCGACCTCTCCTTCTTTATTGCCAATTCCCTCAGTCCGGCCAAAGTTATGAACGTGATGTTGCACGACGAACATGGCAAAACCGCCGAAGTGGTCGTGCCGGACAAACAGCTCTCACTGGCGATTGGCAAAGAAGGGCAAAACGCCCGGTTGGCCGCTAAATTGACGGCCTGGCGCATCGACATCAAAAGCGCCAGCGAAGCAGCCCAGGAAGCCATCACCGAATCGAAAGAGAACGAAGCCATACAGGAGCGAATTGCCGAAAAAACGACCCTGTTCGAGATGGCGGCTGAGGTTCTGGCGGCTAAAGACCCCATCGAGTTCAACGAATTTGAGTTGAATACCCTGGGCGAAGCTATCGAAGCCATTAACCTGGCCAAGATGTCGGTCGCCCGTGAAGAGCGAGCCAAGAAAGCGGCTGAGGCCGAAGCGGCCAGAGAAGCGGCCAAAGCCAGAGATATTCTGGCCGAAGCTGAGGTCATTCTCAGTCAGGGCCAAGCTCTGGAGGCGGAGGAAGAAACTGACATCGCCATCGTCGAAGCGGAGGCAGCCCCCGAAGATCAAGAGATGCTCGTGACCCCGGACGAAGCGGCTGAAACAACCGCAGAGCCGGTCGTCGCCGCAGCCGAAGAGGTGGCCGAGGCCACGCTCGAAGCGGCAACCGAAGCAGAGGGTGTCGAAGAGAAGGGTGTCGAAGAAGAGGGTGTCGAAGAAGAAGCGACCGAAACGGTCGAACCGGAATTGGTGGCCGAAGCCGGCGAGCAAGAAGAGCCGGAATCGGAAAAAGAAAAAACGCCGGCCTCAGAGGACCTCATTGCCGAAGCGGAAGCTATCCTATCCAAACCGGCGGAACAAAAGCCCCAAAAAGAGGAAGAGCAGCCCGAAAAGGCAGAAACACTCAATGTCACGACGTCGTCGGATTGGGAAGATGATGAGATGGACGAGGCGGAGCGAGAGCGAGAACGGAAAGAAGCTCGCCGTAAGAAGCGCCGTCTGGTTTATGATGAGCGGCTTGGGGAAGTGGTGGCCGAGCGACGCCGCAAACGGAGCCGGCGCACCGATGATTGGCTGGATTACGACGAAGATTACTAGGGTTGCAATAAATGGCCCGCAAGAAGCATAAGCCCCAGCGGACTTGTATTGTCTGCCGCACCGTTCACGACAAACGAACGTTGATCCGTTTGGTCCGCACCCCGGAAGGAACCGTCATCATCGACCCGACCGGCAAAGCCAACGGCCGGGGGGCCTATCTGTGCCAAAACCCGGCCTGTTGGGAGCGGGGCCTACAAAAAAAATTATTAGCCAATGCCCTGAAGACAACGTTGTCAACGGCAAATGTAGAGACATTGAGAACCTATTTACAGACGGAACTTTCCAAAACATAACTTTATTCTTAGCTAAATGTCTGTGGGAAGAATGTGCCTACCTAATAAACATATGAGCCGGGGGATACTCCGGCGAGAGGTTAAAAAGGGAATATAAGCTGTGGAAAGCACGTTTCAGCAATGTGTGGAGTGGGGACTTATGCACTGACCTAACCTGACAAGAGCAAGTTGCCCCTAGTTAAAAGCCCCTCTGTCTTTGTTAATAAGGCGATGCTTCACTCCCCACGCTTTATTGCCCTCAAACCATTATTTTTTCAATAGAATCTACGCGGTTGAACAGGCAGGTTGCAGAGACCCTGTTCGTGGTGACCTGCGTCTATTCGATTTATACTTTTCCCGAAAAGTCGTGACGCTTCTGGCACGATACGGGATTGGAGTCTTACTAAATCTATCGTTCACTCGATGAACGCCTAAGATCTTAGAAAATAAGTGAGGTGGTTACTATGGCAATGGATGCTCAAAAAGAAAAAACCAATGTAGTCAGCAACGGAAATAGGGTCGAAGTCCCCCCTGTTATTACCGTCCGAGAATTAGCCACATTGATGGCCGTTAGCCCCATCGAAATCATCAAAGAATTGATGAACAACGGCATTATGGCCAACATCAATCAGCAGATTGATTTTGATACCGTCTCGATCATCGGCGAAGAGATGGGCTATGAAATCGTTCCGCCCGAAGTGGAGGAGATAGAACCGGAAGAGGAAGAACAGTTCGTTCCCCACCACAAACGGCTGATTGCCGAAGAAAACCCCGAAGATTTGGAGCCTCGGGCCCCGGTTGTCACCGTTTTGGGACACGTTGACCACGGCAAAACGACGTTGCTCGATGCCATTCGCAACGCTCAGGTGGTCAAAGGGGAAGCCGGTGGCATTACCCAACACATCGGGGCCTATCAGGTGCATCTCGGCGACCGGGCCATCACCTTTCTGGATACCCCCGGTCACGCCGCCTTCACCGCGATGCGGGCCAGAGGGGCCCAGATCACCGATTTGGCCATCCTGGTCGTCGCTGCCGACGATGGGGTGATGCCCCAAACCCGCGAGGCTATCGAACACGCCCGGGCCGCCGGGGTGCCCATCGTGGTGGCTATCAACAAAATCGACAAAAACAACGCCAATCCCGACCGCGTCAAGCAGGAGTTGGCCGATATGGCGTTGGTACCGGAGGAGTGGGGCGGCAACACCATCAATGTGCCTGTCTCCGCTTTGGAAAATCAGGGTATCGACGATCTGCTGGAAAATATTCTCCTCGTGACTGAGGTGGCTGATTTGAAGGCGAACCCCAACCGCGCCGCGCAGGGGGTCGTCGTCGAAGGCGAGGTTGATAAACGACGGGGGGTCGAGACCACGCTCCTGATTCAAAATGGGACCCTACACCAGGGTGACATTCTGGTCGTCGGGACCCAGTATGGGCGCATCAAGGCGATGTTCAACGACAAAGGCCAACGTATCAAAGAAGCCGGCCTCTCTGTGCCGGTCTCCGTCCTGGGCCTGTCGGATGTGCCCGAAGCCGGCGATTTCTTCGAGGTGGTGGGTAGCGAAAAAGAGGCCCGGACCATCGTCGAGGAACGAATGGATAAGGCCCACCAGGTTAGCACGGCCCAACAACGACAGCCTGTCTCCCTGGAAGATTTCTTCAAGCAGATGGGGGAGGAGGGGGATCAAACCCTTAATCTGATCCTCAAGGTGGATGTGCAAGGCTCGCTGGAACCGATTGTCAACTCTTTGAACGAGTTAGGCTATGATGATGACAAGATCAAAGTAAAAATCCTGCTGGAAGGAACCGGCAACATCACCGAATCGGATGTCAACCTGGCCATCGCTTCGGGGGCTATCGTCATCGGCTTCAACGTCGAGATCGACTCGGCGGCCTACAAACAGGCCGAAGCCGAAGGGATCGACGTCCGCCAATACAACGTCATCTATAAATTGATCGACGATGTGGATCGGGCGCTTAAAGGGCTGCTGGAGCCGGAATATGAAGACCGGGTCATTGGCCGGGCCCAGGTACGGGCCCTTTTCAAAATCCCGAAACGAGGGGTCGCCGCCGGCTCTTACGTCCTCGAGGGCAAAATTCAACGGAACGCTTATGCCAGAGTAGTCCGCAATAAAGAAATCATTCACAAGAGCAAATTCTCCTCGCTGAAACGGTTTACCGAGGATGTCCGGGAAGTGGCCACCGGCTTCGAGTGTGGCATCGGCGTCGAAGGCTTCAACGATATCCAGGAAGGGGACATCATCGAGGCGTATATCAAGGAACGTATCAATTAAAATGGCCAGCCGTCGCCAACGACAGGTAGCAGAACTACTCCACGAAGAAATTAGCGGCCTCATTCAATACCAGACCCAAGACCCCCGCCTGGGCTTTGTGACCGTGACCGATGTTGAGGTCAGCCCCGACTTACAGCGGGCCACCATCTTTGTCTCGGTGATGGGGGATGAGGCCGACGCCAAAGAGAGCCTGGCCGGTTTGACCAGCGCCACCGGCTACTTCAAATATAAGCTGGGGCAGACCGTCAAGCTGCGCCGTATTCCCGACTTGATCTTCAAGATAGATACCTCGCTCGATTACGCGCTGCATATCGACGAGCTACTCGATCAAATCAAGGAGGAGGAGGGGGATTTGCGTAAAACATCGCCGGAGGACGAAACAAACGACTGATGCCGGACACCCGCCCACTGATCTCCGGCCTGCTCAACATCGACAAGCCGCAGGGGTTGACCTCCCACGATGTGGTCGCCCGCGTCCGGCGGCTCACTGGCCAGCGTAAAGTCGGCCATAGCGGCACGCTCGACCCGCTGGCCACCGGTGTGCTGCTGCTCTGTCTGGGGCAGGCCACCCGCCTGATCGAATATGTGCAGGGCGGCCAGAAACAGTATCGGGGCACGATCCGTTTCGGCCAGAGTACCGATACGCTGGATGCCGAGGGGCAACTTGTGGCCGAAACAGATATTTCGGGCCTGACTGCCGCCGCCATTCGTCACATTTTGCCACGCTTTCAGGGGGAGATCGACCAGATTCCCCCTATTTTTTCGGCCATCAAAAAGGATGGCCAGCCCCTCTATAAATTGGCCCGGGCCGGACAGGCCGTCGAAGTGGCCCCCCGCCCGGTGACCATCTACGCGCTGGCGTGGGTGGTCTGGGAACCGCCCGATTTGACTCTGGACATCACCTGCTCCGCCGGAACCTACATCCGCTCGTTGGCCCGCGACCTGGGGGAGGCCGTCGGTACGGGCGCGCACCTCGTTCACCTGACCCGCACGACCAACAGCGGCTTTACCCTGGCCGAGGCTGTCACCCTGGACACCCTGGAGCGGGCCGCCGCCGCTTCGCCCCCCACCTGGCAACGCTACCTCCAGCCTCTCGACCGGGCCGTTCGCCATCTGCCGGCGGTCAGGCTGGATGAAACCGAAGCCACCCACATCCGCACCGGCCGGCCCATCGCCGAGAGGGCCGGCATCGACGCAGCCGACAGCCACTTGTTACGGGCCTACACCCCCGGCGGCGCGTTCCTGGCAATTTTGACGCGAAGCCAATCAGATGATACACTCTGGCAACCCAAAAAAGT